>JANMSA010000795.1:0-9810 GCA_031388865.1 Acidobacteriota bacterium
GCTATCAGCCCGGCCGTAAAGGCCCTGTGGCGGTCAGCGAGTACCAGATGGCTCCGAGCATGAAGATCGAGCTGACCCCGGTCGTGGTGCAGGCACCCGAGCCGGAGGCCATGAGCGAGCCTGCCGGACCCTCCGTCCCACAGGAAGTGATCGACGCGGTCAACGCCGGTCAGGACTTCATGGCCCAGGAGAAGTACAAGGAGGCCGTGGCCGAGTTCGAGAAGGCTCTTCCGGCACTTCCGGAGAACATGCAGCTCAAGCAGGTCGCGTCGCAGGCTTACTACAAGGTCGGCGATCTGAAGAGAGCGGTCGAGCTGTTGGAACTGGTCAGCGCGGCTGACCCCGCCAACACAGGCGTGGCGCTGCTGCTCACCAACCTTTATCTCGAGAACGGTCAACTCGACCAGGCCCGAGCCCGACTGACCAGCCTTCCCGGCGATGCCATCACCGACCCGACCGTGTACGTCAACATTGGCATTCTCTTCGTCAACAAGGAGAAGCCGCAAGACGCCCTGACGTACTTCACGAAAGCCGTGGACATGGACATGACCCAGCCGGCATCCTTCTACTATCGCGGACTCGCGAACCTGCAGCTGAAGAAGATGAAGGAGGCCAAGGCTGATTTCCAGAAGGTGCTCAGCCTCGCGCCGGATTCAACGGAAGGCCGTGACGCGAAAGAGATGCTGGAGAGCATCAAGTAGGCAGCCAGTGGATCCCGAATGCAGTGCGGTCGCGGATGCGGTCGTGCTGCATGATTCAATGTCGCAGTCGCTGCCTGGCCGCGGAAACCGGCCCGTCGTGCCACCTACGTTCTGATGAAAACAAGCCTGCTCACCGCTGCAGTCCTGCTGGCGCTCGCCTCCTGCGGACGCTTCGGCGCCAGTGGACCCTCCAATCGGACGCCGGTCATCCTCATCTCCATCGACACCCTGCGCTCGGACCGTCTGCCGGCGTACGGTTACAAGGGAGTGCAGACGCCGCACATTGATGCGCTGCGCTCGGACGCGATTCTCTTCGAGCACGCCTACAGCCATACCCCGCTCACGCTTCCGTCCCACGCATCGATGTTCACGGGGTTGCTTCCTGCGGACCACGGCATCCGCGACAACATCGGCTTCGTCCTCGACGCGAAAGTGGCCACGCTGCCGGAGCTGCTGAAGAGGAACGGTTATCTGACCGGGGCCGCGGTCTCCGCGTTCGTGTTGCGCAAAGAGGCCGGCCTCTCGCGCGGTTTCGACTTCTATGACGACGAGGTGGAGCCGATCGGCGCCACTGCGACGATCGGTCGCGTGCAGCGGCCGGGGGGAGACACGCTGGCCGCCGCGCGTCAGTGGCTGTCGCAGCGGACCGCAGACGAGCCATTCTTCTTTTTTCTGCACACGTACGATCCGCACTCGCCCTACGCGCCGCCAGAGCCGTTCCGCTCACGGTATGCGGACGCCTACGACGGCGAGGTCGCGTACAGCGATCAGGTGGTCGGCGAGTTGATCGCCGACCTCAAGCAGCGCGGCATCTACGACAAAGCCATGATCATCCTGGTCTCGGATCATGGAGAAGGGCTGAACGACCACGCCGAGGAGGAGCACGGAATCTTTCTTTATCGCGAGGCCATCCAGGTGCCTCTGCTCGTGAAGATGCCGCGCGGCCGCGACGCCGGTGCCAGCGTGAGCACGGCGGTCGCGGTGAGCGATCTCTTCCCGACGATTCTCGAGCAGACCGCCACTCCGGTGCCGGCGTTGAAAACCAACACCGTGTCGCTCGCGTCGCTGGTCGGAAAGAACGTTCCTCCTCGCATGATCTACAGCGAGACCTACTATCCGAAACTGCATTTCGGCTGGAGTGATCTTCACTCGTTGACGGACGGGAAGCATCACTACATCCGCGCTCCGATCCCCGAGCTGTACGACCTCGCGCGAGATCCGGCGGAGAAGAAGAACCTTCTCCCGGGCGATCGCCGCACGTACGTGGCGATGCGCAATGCGATCGAGCCCTACGTGCGCGAGGCAGCCGCACCGTCGGCCATCGACCCCGACGATGCCGCCAAGCTCGAGGCACTCGGTTACATCGGCTCCTCTTCGGCCGCTGTCGATGACGAGAATCTGCCCGACCCGAAGACCACCGTCGGTGTATTCCAGCAGATCCGGGTGGCGTACACGTATTTCAAGGCCGGGCAGCTCCAGGAATGCGTCACGCTCTGCGAGACGCTGCTGCGCGACAACGACCGCATCCTCGACCTGTGGGATCTCAAGAGCAAAGCGCTGGGCAAGCTCGGTCGGACGGATGAAGCGATCACCGCGGCGAAGGAAGGATTGAAACGTCAGCCGAGTGCGGTCACGCTCCTCTCGGCGGTCGCCAATCTCTCGATTCTGGCCGGGAAGCTGGACGACGCCGAGGCGCATGCCGAGCTCCTGCTCAAGTCAGAAACCGCGCAGGCTCACGAGCTCCTCGCGCGCGTGCATGCGGAACGCAAGGACTTCGATCTCGCCGAGAAGGAAGTGCGCCTGGCCATGGACAAAGGGGGGAACCCGACCGTCGCCCTCATGACCCTGGGGCTGATCGAAAAGCAGCGCGGCAATCTCGAGGGAGCGCTGCGTCACCTCGACGCCGCGCTTGCCACCACGGAGAAGAAGCGCAACAAACGTGTCCCGAATCTGCACCTTTACCGTGGAGACGTCCTGGCGCGCCTGCAACGTCCGCAGGAGGCGGAGCGCGAGTTCCGCCGAGAGATCATGGATTCGCCCGAACAGGCCGATGCCTACGCCTCCCTCATTCTCCTGCTGGCGACGACTGGCCGCGCCGACGAAGCGACCCGAGTCGTGTTCGAGCTGATCGAGGCGTCGCCGCAAGCGCCGTCCTACATCGCCGTCTCCGAGACGCTTCACGCCATCGGCGACTCGCGCGGTGCGTTGTACTGGGCGCGGCAGGGCGCGCAGAAGTTCCCCGACCACCCGGATCTGCGATCGCTTCTCCGGCAGATGGACGGAAGGGCGTGACCGGGCGGGCCGTGGTCTTCGCCACAGCCGCGAGCGCCGTGGTCCTGCTGCTGGCGGCCTGTGGTGCCCGCAACGAAACGCAGGCTCCCTCCACCGCGGCTCCGGGCGACATCATCCTGATCACCATCGATACCTGGCGCGCCGACGCGGCCGGCTTTGCCGGCAACGCGCGCGTGAAGACGCCATTCCTCGACTCGCTCGCCGCGCGTGGCATCGTCTTCGACAATGCGCACGCGCACAACGTCGTCACCCTTCCCTCGCACGCGAACATTCTCACCGGCCTCTATCCCTACGAGCATGGGGTCCGGGAGAACGCCGGGTTCGTCCTCGAGCCGCAGCACACGACCGTTGCCGAACGGCTGCAGCAGGCGGGCTATGCGACCGGCGCCTTCGTCGCTTCGTATCCGCTCGATGCGCGCTTCGGCCTGAACCAGGGCTTCGACGTCTACGACGACAACTACGGAAAGGGCCGGGCGACGCTGGACTTTACTGTACTGGAGCGTGCTGCACCCGCAGTGCTGGAGGCAGCCTCGCGCTGGTGGCGCGGCGCCGAAGGGCGTCCGCGGTTCATGTGGATCCATCTCTATGATCCGCACGCCCCTTACGTGGCGCCGGAGCCATTTCTGGCGACCTATCGCGACGCTCCGTACCTCGGAGAGGTGGCCGCGGTCGACGCTTCCCTGCAGGAACATCTCGCCCCGCTCGTCAGCGACGGGACGACCCTCATCGTCACCGCCGATCATGGCGAAGCGCTAGGCGACCATGGAGAGCTGACCCATGGTCTCTTCGCTTACCAGTCGACGCTCAAGGTGCCGTTGCTCGTAGTAGCCCCTGGCACACGCGCACGGCGCGAAGCCGCCTACGCGCGCCACGTCGACATCGTCCCAACGATCCTCGAACGGGCAGGAGCACCCGCGGTCGCGGGCTTGCCCGGGCAATCGTTGCTTCGAGGGCTGGAAGCGCGAGACACGTACTTCGAAGCGCTGACTTCGTCGATCAACCGCGGCTGGGCGCCGCTGACGGGAGTGATTCGCAACGGCGCGAAGTACATCGATCTCCCCGTGGCCGAGCTGTACGACCTGGCCGCGGACCCGAAGGAAGCCAACAATCTCTACCGCGAACGGCGGCGTGAAGTTGCTGCCGCCCGCCAGCTGCTCTCCGCGCTCGACCTCGTTCCGAAGGCGCGCCGTGCGGTGACCGCGGAGGAGGTGGCCCGCCTGCGCGCGCTGGGCTACGTGGCCGGCGTTTCGTCGACCGAGAAGCTCACCGAGGCCGATGACCCGAAGAACCTGGTGCACCTCGACAGGAAGATGCACCAGATCATCGATGTCTATCAGCGTGGTGACTCTGCGGAAGCGCTCAGAGTCGCGCGCGAGGTCGTTGCCGAGAAACCGCGCATGGTCGCGGGAAGGGAACTGCTCGCGTTCATGCTGCAACAGAACGAGCGCATCGCCGAGGCGCTGGACGTTCTCGGTGCGCTGGCAGCAGAGGGAAGTGCCAGCGATGCCTCGCGCGTGCAACTGGGCCTGCTGCTTACGGAAACGGGGAAGGCGGCGGATGCGGCCGCGCTCTTTGCGCCGCTCGCCACCAGCGGCGCCAGCGCCGAGATCCTCACCGGATACGGAGTGGCGCTCGCCGATCAGGGACGGGTGCAGGAGGCGATCGCGCAGTTCCGCCGCGCTCTGGAAGTCGATCCAAATCATGCCCCCGCACTGCAGAACATCGGCATCGTCGCGCTGCGCGGCAACGACCTCGCTGCCGCCCACGACAACTTCACCCGCGCACTCGCGCTCAATCCGCGGCTGCCGCTGGCGCTCAATAGCATGGGCGTTCTCTACGCCCGGCAAGGCAACTTCCCTCAGGCCGTCGACTCATGGAAGCGCGCAGTCGGTGTCGACCCGCGGCAGTACGACGCGCTGTACAACATCGGACTGGTGCAACTGCGGCGGGGGAATCGCGACGACGCGCGCATGGCTCTCGAGCGCTTCACGCGCACCGCTCCGCCCCAGCGCTACCGCGCGGACATCGCCAACGCCCGTCGCGCCCTCGCCACCCTGCGCTGAGAGGCTGTGAAGAAATCCAGAGCGGCCCGTTTTGCGGTGAGAGAAGGCCATCTGCTTCGGTGCGCCTCCTCAGCGATGTCCCAGCATCGCCTCGTCGCCGCGCCTCGCAGCTGACCTCCTCTCCCTCGCAAACCGCACCACTCTGGATTTCTTCACAGCCTCGAGGCCCTCCCGCGCCGCCGTCCCCCGCCTTTATACTGACGCGCTTGCGTAGACGCCTCCTGACCGGGCTCGCTGCAATCCTGATCCTGGCTGTGGCCGTGGTGCTGGTGCTCCGGCTGCGCGGCGACCGCGATCCGGACATCATCCTGGTCACCATCGACACGCTCCGTGCGGACTCGGTCAATGCCGAGGTCACTCCGTTTCTGTTCAGTCTGGGGCAACAGGGGATCTGGTTCGAGAACGCCCATGCGCACAACGTGATGACGTTGCCCTCTCACACGAACATCCTGACGGGGCTTCTGCCGTACCAGCATGGCGTTCGGGACAATGCCGGGTTTACGTTCGGCGAAAAGAAGACACCCACCGAGCCGTCACGCAAGCAGTCGACCATCGCGACGGCGCTGCGCAACCGCGGCTATGCGACGGGTGCGTTCGTGGCGGCCTATCCGCTCGACTCGCACTTCGGGCTGGATACCGATTTCGACGTTTACGACGACGCGTACCGGCCGCAGAAAGAGGGATCGCCGCTGTCGACGCCGGAGCGTCCGGCCAGTGAGGTGCTCGCCGCGGCGCAGACCTGGTACGACTCGGTGGCGGACCGCAAGAAGTTTCTCTGGATCCACGTGTACGAGCCGCATCATCCGTTCGAGCCCGTTTCTCCGTTCCGGGAACGTTTCCCCGGCAGGCCGTATCACGCCGAGGTCGCCGTGGTGGATGCCGCGCTCGAAGGTTTCCTCAGGCCGATTCTGGAGAACCGGCCGAACACCCTGCTGCTGGTGACGGCGGATCACGGCGAGGCGCTGGGTGAGCACCAGGAGCAGCATCACGGTCTGTTCGCTTACGAAGAGACGCTGAAGGTCCCGCTGTTGATGGTGGAGAAAACGAAGCTGGAGCCTCGCGTGGAGAAGGGCTTCGTCCGGCACATCGACATCGTGCCGACCCTGCTGGCGCGACTGGGGCTGGTGCAGGAGAAGCAGCTTCAGGGCGAGTCGCTGCTGGAGGTCAAAGCGCCGCGCGATACGTACTTCGAAGCCCTCTGGGGGTCGCTCAACCTCGGATGGGCACCGCTGGTGGGAATGATTCACGACGGGCACAAGTACGTTGATCTCCCGGTCGCGGAGTTGTACGACCTGGGGCGCGATCCTGATGAAGAGACGAATCTCGTTGCTGGCAATCGGCGCATGACCACGCGCATTCGCGGCCTCCTCGCCGCCGGCGCTGCGTCCCCAGTCGCCGGGCGCAGCGTGGACGCAGACGAAGCGAAGAATCTGCTCAGTCTCGGTTATCTGACCGGCACGGCGGTGCCGAAGAAGAGCTACTCCGCAGCGGACGACCCGAAGAACCTCGTGGAGTTCCACGTGCGCATGACCGCCGCGCTCGAGCACTATCGCCGAGGCGAGGGGAGGGCAGCCCTCGAGGTGGCGGAGCGACTGGTGAAAGAGCGGCCGGAGATGTCCATGGCCAGAGACCTCCTGGCGCTGATCCTTCAACAGTCTGGACAGAACCAGGAAGCGGAAGCACTCCTGCGCCGTGCTGTCCGCGACGATCCGGCCGACGTCTCTGCGAGAAAACGGCTTGGCCTTCTGCTCAGCGAGAAGGGAGCGGCGAAAGAAGCCGTCCGGATCCTGGCGTCGTTTGCGAATACGAGCGAGCCTGAGCTGCTCAACGCGTACGGCATCGCCTTGGCGGACACGGGTCAGGTTCGCGAAGCGCTTCAGCAGTTCCAGCGAGTGCTTCAATCCGATCCGGACAACGCCGCCGCTTTTCAGAACCTAGGCGTGGTGGCGCTACGCGTCGGTGATGTCACTCGCGCCGGAGGGTATCTGACCCGTGCCGTCGAGCTCGACCCGAAGATGCCGCGCGCCTGGAACAGCCTTGGCGTGGTCTACGCGCGTCAGAACGACCTCCCGCGGGCCGTGGACGCCTGGAAGCGGTCATTGAAGCTCGACCCGCGTCAGTACGACGCGCTCTTCAACCTGGGCATGGTGGCGGGCCGGGCGGGGCGCCGGGAAGAGGCGCGTGGGGCGCTCGAGCAGTTCGTCGCCACGGCGCCGAGGGCCCGGTACGGCCGCGACATCGACGCCGCCCGCAAGGCGCTGGCCTCGCTACAATAGGTCTCGTGCCATTTTCCCCTCTCCAAACATCGCGCCGGGGTTGCGTGAGGGGAGCGCGAAGCCCGGCACTGCATCGTCATCGAATGGAAACGGGGCATGAAACGATTCCACCGCAGAATTGAGTTCCAACACAAAGAGGGGAATGCCTCATGAAGATTCGATCGCTTTTCTGCGCATTAATCCCGCTGCTCCTCCTCTCCGGTTGGGGCCTGGCGCAGAGTGCGCCATTCTCCGAGACGGTCGAGGTGACCGTCATCGAAGTTCCGGTGACGGTCGTGGACCGCAACGGCAAAGTGGTGCGCAATCTGAGAAAGGAAGATTTCGAGGTGACCGACGAGGGGAAGAGGGTCGAGCTGATCGGTTTCGAGACGATCGACCTCGGCCAGGAAGCCCCCACGGACAATGCGACCCCGGCGCCGCCCGCGGCGTATCGGAACTTCCTCCTGCTGTTCGACCTCGCGAACTCATCGCCGGGGACCGTGGCGCGGGCGCAGAAGGCGGCACGCGAGTTCGTCTCCGCACAACTCGGTCCGCGTGACCTGGCCGCCGTAGCGACGGTGAGCGTGGAACATGGTCTGCGCATCGTGACCAGTTTCACCAGTGACCGAACGGCCCTCGGGCACGCGGTGGATACCTTGGGCGACTCGAAGTTCTTCAAGGTTGCCGATCCGCTGCGGTTGGCACCACCGCCGGCATCGTCGCAGCAGGGCGGCCCCAGCCGTCGCGTCGGAGGCGGCGCCGAGCAGGCCACGCAGGAGCTGCAGGAAAAGTACGAGGCCAGCCAGCGGGTGAACGATCAGGAACAGACGACGCGTCTGAACAAGCAGCTCGGTCAGCTCGCCAACGTGGCCCGCATGCTGGATACGCTGCGGGGACAGAAGCAGATCATCCTGCTGTCGGAAGGGTTCGATCCGAAGCTCGTGCAGGGACGCCAGGATCTTTCCGCACGCGCCACGCAGAAAGACAACGACGCGGTTCTGTCGGGCGAGATCTGGAACGTGGAGAGCGACACCCGCTTCGGGAACGCGACGACGTCCTCCGCGATCAATCAGATGGCGGAGTTGTTCCGGCGCTCGGATGTGACATTGCACGCAATCGACATCAAGGGCCTGCGGAGCGATGTGGACGCCAGTGAGGGCTCGAAGAAGTCTTCGAACGAAGGTCTTCATCTGATCACGCGGCCGACCGGCGGGACGGTCTTCCAGAACGCTGCGTCGCTCTCCGAGAACTTCGCGCGGCTGCTCAAGCAGCAGGAGGTCGTCTATCTCCTGGCCTTCAACTCAAAGGGGCAGAAAGCCGGCAAATTTCATTCGGTGAAGGTGAAGGTGCCGGGGACTCGCGGCGCGCGTGTCCACCATCGCTCCGGATATTACGAGGCCACCGGGAGGACGTCGGCTCTGGAACAGACGCTCTCGCTCGCGGACATCATGATGACCGACGCCGACGTGCGTCAGGTCCCACTGACCCTTCACTCGATGCCTTTGCCGGCGAAGAACGGCGGAGCGCGGCTGCCGGTCATCGTGGAGATTCCGGGAGCTGGACTGCTGGAGAAGGTGACCGGAAAGACCCTGACGGCCACGCTGTTCGTGTACGCCTTCGACGAGCAGTACCAGATCAGGGATTACCTCCAACAGCAGATCACGTTCGATCTGGCCAAGAGCGGCAACCAGTTGCGCAACGCGGGCATGCGCTACGTAGCCATGCTGCAGCTGCCCCCGGCAAAGTACGCGGTGAAAGCGCTGGTGCGGGTCGCCGAGACTGGACGCGTGGGATTTCTGCGCACGGATGTGGTGGTGCCGGCGGCCAGCGGGCCGGCGGTGCTTCCCCCGGTGTTCGTCGTCGACCGGCCGGGCTGGATCAACATCGCCGCGCCTGGAACCGGCTCGACCGCCGTTGCCGCGTTTACGGCAGCTGGCAAAGCGTTCATCCCCACCGTTGGCCTGTCGCTCAAGATCGACAGCGCCTACCGCGTCGCCCTGTTCGTCCATGACACGCCGTCCGAGGACCTCGAGATTTCCCCCCTTGTGGTGAGCAGCGACGGCTCGTCACGCAGCGCGACCGTGTCGCTCATCGGCCGGACCCCGCCGGATGCGGAGGGGTCCGCGAAGGTGTTGCTCGAATTCAAGCCGACCCAGATGGAGCCAGGCAACTACCGGCTGCAGTTTACGGTCAAGCCGAAGGATGGGCCGCCCTCGGTGGTGGCCGTGCCGTTCCGGGTCGAATGAGGTCCAGTGGAACGGGCGGGCTTTCACGCGGAGAGCCCGCCGTTCCACAGGACGTTCGCTATACTTCCCCCGAATTGGAGAACGGCGTCACTGATTTCGAACAGCGCATCGGATACACGTTTGCGAAGCGCGAGCTCCTTCGCCGTGCGCTGACCCACAAGTCCTACTCGCACGAGTCGAAGGAGCTCGATGTCCGGCACAACGAGACCTTCGAGTTTCTGGGTGACTCCGTGCTCGGCTTCGTCATCGGCGA
>JANMSA010000800.1:0-2094 GCA_031388865.1 Acidobacteriota bacterium
GAGACTGCGGTCGCTACCGGCGCCTGAACCTGTTGTAGAGTCCCCCGATGCCGAGACCGAGCAGCACCAGGCTGGACGGCTCTGGTGTCTGCACTGGGAGCACCGCCGTATCCGAGAAGTTGTCCGTACTGCCGCGGATGAGGGGATCGAGGGGGCCCAGGCCCGGGACCGGAGTTGGGTCGTAAGAGCCCGGCACGGTGATGTTGTCGTCAAAATTGTCCAGGCCCCGAGGGTCATGCCAGAGTTCGGCGTCACTCGGCGCCCCACCCTGGCTGAACCAGAGGATTTCCTGCTCCCAGTCTCCCGTGAAGTGCGTGCCCTGCTGTGGCGGTCCTGAATCCGGGTCGTCCTGCAGATCCTCCACCCGGTAATAAACGCAGGCGCCAGGGAAGGGCAACGCATACTGCTCGCACACGCGGCCGGCGGGCAGCCGCGACTGCAGTTCGGCCGGATCGATGTAAAACGCGCTCATGTGCAAAACGAACGGTAGGAGCACCTCATCGAAGGTCAACGTGTTCAAGTGAGTACCGGCACCGAACACGAAGGTGTTGCTCTGGCTGGTGCCGGGAGCGTACGTGGCAGACAGGGTTTCGCAAGCGAACGCGCTGTCGAAAAAGGTATCCTGCCCGCCGACGCACGTGATGGGGCCGGCTTCAGCCGCAATCGATCCGAGGGGCACCAGGGCGGCCGCCAAAGCCGCCGCACGGATAAGCTTCAGCGCTGCCGAGGGGGAGCCGCAGCGCGCTGTTGAAAGGACTGGCTCGGACATCACGTCCTCCATAAACTGCAAGGGTAACGAGTGCGTCTGATCCGGCGAGCGGTCCGCAGCTTGCGGGGCCGGCCGAAGCATCCTGTCGAACTGGAACCTCCTCGCCATAGCAAGTCCGACGCCAGCAGCGTCGGTCGAGACGCGACTCTCGTAAACCGCTGACTTGGCTGTCTTTGTGATTTTGACAGAGAAGTCTATCTTGTGAAATAGGCCTCTCGACGGAAGAATTGTTTCGCCCTGAGCGATGTCTCTCGATATCCGCAAGCGCACTGTGGCCAGCCGGAGCCCGGCCTCGGAATCATCCCGGGCCCTCGCCGTCGATGTGAGCGGCTTCCGCCGCGACTCAGGTCGGCTTCGGATGCACAGGTCGCCGCCACGGCGACTTCTTCCTTCCCATGGCCAGATTTTTTTGCACGCAACTCCAGCATTTCTCCAAATCACGGGAATTGACTCAGGCATAGGTGTTGCCTTTGGAAACAGCGTGCTCTTCCAGGCTGGGTCCGCGATACCGGTGAACGCCGTCGCGCCAGAGACTTGTCGTGATCAGAGCTCAGCATTTATAGGCGTGTGTACGAATTCTCGCGCAGAGCCCAAAGATGTGACCCTGAAAAAGCTTGCAAGTCCAAAATTACTTCCCCATAATCACGCCCTTCCCTTAGGAAATCTTGCGTGGCCCCACTTTGGGGCTGTGCGCTGCGGCAGCGATCTACCGCTCTCGAACGGATTCGTATTGCTAGTTACGATTTAAGGAGCCGCTCATGAAGCGAGTTGTTTGTGTCTCCGCCGCACGCACACCGCATGTCCGCGCCTCCGACCGTCACGCTGATGACCGGGCACGTCCAGGACAGACTCGCGCGCTGTCGATGCGTTCAGATTCAGGTCGGGCGGTAACCGACGGAGGGTTCATGGAGAAGCGTCTAATCTCTTTTGTCGTGGCTGCGGTCATTGCTGTCTCAGCACACGCGCTGATCGCGCAAGCGCCGCACGGCGGCGCCAACGTGAAACTGCAGCCAGGGCCCAATATCAACGCGGCGGGCGGCATAGTGAACCCCGGTGATCCGGCGGCCCTGGTCAAGAGCGACATTCTTCTGCAGCGGCAGAACGAGACAGTCGTCGCCGCGTCGACAAGAAATCCAGATCACATCCTGGCGGCAGCCAACGACTACCGGTTCGTGGACTTTCCTGACGATCCGAATTTCGGCGGCGGGCAGAGCTTCATCACGAGGCTGATCGCAAAGTTGTTCCGGCGTCCGCTTGGGAAGGCGCTGCCCGCTCGCGCGACTGCGGGCAATGTGGGAGCGTTCACCGGTGTCTATCGCTCCTGC
>JANMSA010000696.1:0-3280 GCA_031388865.1 Acidobacteriota bacterium
TACCTCGGAAAGGTTGACCTGACGCGCGTTCCCATCCGCGAGGGTTTTTACGAACCACCGCTCAATGCCACACGCGAGTCCCAGGACCGGCCGCGTAGGAGCGATAGGCACTGAGACCGCTCCCTCGGGTCCTCCACAGGCAGTCGTGAACACCGCAGCCAGAGCGAGGAGCCGGAACGACCACAGCCGCACTCTGCACAGCACCGCGAGGCAGATAAAACACACTTCCGCACGCGCGCCCAAATGTGCGATTTTGACACTTTTCGTCACACGCGACCCATCTTACTGAGTTTCGCGTGGATTTATCGCCCGGGCTGACTGCCTTCCGTCCTTCCACCTCGAAGGTTGAATAATGGTTGAGTTCTACCGTATCCTCGGCTCCCCATGGCCTCAAGAAGCCCTGCAAACGGCGTAGGCGGAGCCGCGCCCATCGCGAACCGATAGCCGGCCTTCGTGGCTACTTCGCATCATCGAGAGAAACGCCCCGAGCGGGTGTCCGAGGCGAAATAGCAATCAAGGTGGAGTGTCAGGATGGCAGACCGGATCGCAACGGCAGATATCTCGTTCCCTCCATTCTTGATGGGTGGAGGCGTGACGGGTGAATTGGTTCGTACCGTCGATTGGTCGCAGACTCCTGTCGGGCCGATTTCCAGTTGGCCTGCAAGCCTGAAGACAACCGTCGGGACCCTCCTGCACTCGCGTCATCCGATGTTCCTCTTTTGGGGGCCGGAGCTCGTGCAGTTTTACAATGATGCCTATCTACCGAGCTTTGGCGCGGGAAAGCATCCCGCAGCGATGGGACAGCGCGGGGCCGACTGCTGGCTGGAGATTTGGCCGATCATCTGGCCGCAGATCGACGACGTCATGCACCGCGCGAAAGCCACGTGGAACGACGACCATCTCGTGCCGATTTTCCGTAACGAACGGATCGAGGAAGTGTACTGGACGTACGGTTATTCCCCCGTGTTCGATGAAACGGGAGGCGTCGGCGGCACGCTCGTCGTGTGCACGGAAACGACGCGTCGCGTCATCAGTGACCGGCGCCTGCGGACCCTGCGAACGTTTGTCGAGCGAACCGTGCTCGCCGCTACACCATCGGCGGCGCTCGAATCCGCGGCAGACATTTTCGGAAACGAACCGGCTGACGTCCCGTTCGCGTTGCTTTACACGGTCAACGGCGGCCAGCAGCCTGCCTCGCTGGCTAAATCGGTGGGCATCGCTGACGAAGACTGCGCCGTGGTCGACACCGCGTGTCGGGACCATCTCGGAACGCTCTTCGCGCAGGGCAACCCGCAGCCGCTTTCTCGCTCGATCACGAAGAGCGCGAGTCCGTGGCCGGAGCCCGTCACGCACGTTTTCGTCGCGCGTATCAACACGCGCCGTCTTCACCCGCCCTCTGGCTACATCGTCTTTGGCCTCAGTCCCCGATTGGCTTTCGATCAGACGTACCGGGACTACCTGATACAACTCGCCGAACAGGTGGAGCAGGCGCAGGCGCGCATAGAAGTCCTGCATCTGCGTGCCGTCCTGGAGAACGAACGCAACAGCCTGCTCGAGACAGCTCCCGTGGCTACGGCCCTGATGACCGGGCCCAACCATGTCTTCGCGCTCGCCAATCCGTTGTACCGAGAGCTGATCGGCCGCACTGATATCGTCGGCAAAACGTATCTCGAGGTATTCCCGGAACTCCGCGAGACGCTTCTCCCGGGCATTCTGGATCGGGTATACCGCACGGGCGAGCCCTTCGTGACGAACGAAATGCTCGTGCCGCTCGATCGCACGGGAGAGGGCACGCTTGAAGATTGTTTCTTCAAGTTCAATCTGGAGCCGCTCCGCACGGTGTCCGGCGATGTGTACGGCATGATGGTGATTGCGGTCGACATCACATCCGAGGTCTCGGCTCGGCGCGTGCTGGAGAAATCGGACGAGGAGCACAAAGCGCTCCTCAGGGAACTCGAGGAGGTCAGTCGGGCGAAGGACGAGTTTCTCGCCATGCTGGGTCACGAGCTGCGAAATCCGCTCGCACCGATTCTCACGGCTTTGCAATTGATGCGCCTTCGCGGCATCCAGGGGGCAGACAAGGAACGCGCCGTCATCGAGCGGCAGGTGAAACATGTGGTGCGGCTCGTCGACGATCTCCTCGACGTAGCGAGGATCACCCGGGGCAGTATCCAATTGAAAATTGAACGCCTGCGGTTGTCCGATGTGATCGGGAAGGCCATCGAGATGGCGAGCCCGTTACTCGACCAGCGGCAGCACCGGGTAACGGTACATGTGGGCAATGATCTCGTTCTTGACGGCGACGCCGGTCGACTGTCCCAGGTGATCGCCAATGTCCTCACGAATGCGGCGAAGTATACCGAACCTGGCGGACTCGTGGAGGTGACCGCGCACCGTCACGGCGCGGACGTGAGGGTCCTGATCCGAGACAACGGCGTCGGAATTGACCCGGTGATCCTGCCGCATATGTTCGATCCCTTTGCCCAGGACCGCCAGGACAGCGACCGCTCTCAGGGGGGACTCGGCCTCGGATTGGCGATTGTGCGGAATTTGGTGGAAGCTCATCACGGGACGGTCACCCTCAAGAGCGACGGCCGGGGACTCGGCACGGAGTGCATTATTGAACTGCCACTGGCTCCGCCTGAGCGCGTCGCTCCGCCTGCAGAACAGGAAGCGCGGTCCATAACCCCGGCAGGGAGCGACCTGCGCGTTCTGCTCGTCGACGACAATGCGGACGCCGCCGACATGCTTGCAGAATCGTTGCGCGTCCTGGGGCATCGTGTCCGCGTGGCGTACGATGGCCCTCAAGCTCTCGACTTGCCACCCGACTACGTGCCAGATGTGGTGCTGCTGGACTTGGGATTGCCAGTGATCGATGGCTACGAGATGGCCGCGAGGCTGCGCTGCCGGCCCCGATGGGAGCAAGTGCGCCTGGTAGCTCTGTCAGGCTACGGCCTCGAAAAGGATCGCGAACGCACCAGGGCAGCCGGATTCGACGAGCATTTGGTGAAACCGATCGATGTCATCATCCTGGATTCGATGCTGCGCGCTATGCGTGCTTAGGCGCGTGGTTCCGCATTCCGGCCAGGTCGAGTTCAACCCGCAACGCTACCTGCCCCTCGTCGATACCTGAAGACGGCCGCGCAACTCGAGGCGTGGCGGGCGACCGCGCTGCCTTATCTGGGAGCATTCCTGGTAATACCATATCTGGCATACTGAAGATGCATGGCGTGGATCGTCGAGGCCCTGAACGAGACGGTCGACGCCGAGCCCGCGGACA
>JANMSA010000833.1:0-12950 GCA_031388865.1 Acidobacteriota bacterium
TCGCCGGTCAGGCTACGGAATGGTTCGCGGAGCCGATCCCCGCTGGTGAAGCCTCCGTGTCCATCAGCTTTCCCGACCTTGGCACGATCGCGTATCACTGCGCGCTGACGGGCAGGGAACACGAGAGCGAGCAGGGCTCGATCGTCGTGAAGGAGAGGGAGACATGACCGATCATCTGAAGCCTGGCAACGAATTCGATTCGGTTGAGCAGGGGCACAGCCGCCGCGACTTTCTCGGGTTCGCGCTCACCGCGTCTGCCGGCGTCGCTCTCCTTCCGTTCTTCAACGTCGCCGAAGCGCAGAGCGCCGCCTGTGTCGCGAAGTTCGGCCAGGCCCTCCGCGATCTAGGCGAGATCAGGAGTGACAAGGATGGAGTTCTGCGCGGGGTCATCGACCTGGTCGCGGAACAGCGGGCCATCAGCTACTACAACTCGAAAACGGGCGTGTACACCTGCGTGCAGCCGATGCTGCGCACGTATCACGGGTACCAGGGCTGGAACACCGATGTGAAGAACCGCGTGACGCAGAGCGGGGTCGCGTCTCCGGGGCCGCTCCTGCGTTCAAAAGTCGGCGGGAGGATTGAGCTGATCTTCCTCAATCGCATCGATTCCAAGCTCTTCCCGCGCAGCTCCGTGACCAGCGCGCACAACCGTTGCGACACGCTGCTGAATCTGGACGGGACGGAGAAGTATCCGGGAAAGAACGCAGACGGCACGCCGCGCGATACGTTTCCCAACTGCTTCCATGCATCGAGCACGAGCAACCTTCACTTCCATGGCACGCACGTAAGCCCTCGCGGCTTCGAGGACAACGTGCTCGTGGGCGTGATCAACAATCCGCACATGGATGCGCGTGTCGCGATCCAGCAGGCCATCGACGCCTACGGCGTGTGGGGCGCCGGAGAGGATCCGACGCCGGGCCTCATCGAATCCGCCGCCGCCGGGTTGAAGGTCCTGCTGGCGCGGGCACGCGCTGACAACAACAAGGAACTGGTCGAGCAGGTCTCCGAGGCCATCCATACGAACGAGATGCTCGCCAGGAACCACGAATGGCCGCAGTTCTGGCCGGGCCTCTATCCGCACCGGTTCACGTTCCCCGTCTTCACGAAAGGCGGCGCGTTCGCGATGGGGCAGTCGCCCGGCACGCACTGGTATCACTGCCATCAGCATGGTTCGACGACGGCACAGATCCTCAATGGAATGGCCGGTGTGCTCATCGTCACTGGCGACTACGACGACAAGATCCTGCGGATCGGGGGCGGCACGCCGGAGAAGCCGAAGATCAAAGAGCAGGTGTTGATGTTCCAGCTCTTTGGCGAGCAGCCGAATCTGCTCTTGCCCGCGGGCACCCCCACGACCTCCACCATGGCCTGCAACGGCCAGGTGCTGCCCACGGTCTCCATGAAGCGGGGCGAAGTGCAATGGTGGCGGGTCGCCAATGCAGCGATGCGCAGCCACGGTCTGGAGTCGTATGTGTTCGTCACGCAGGAGGCGTACGACAGATTCGTGAAGAGTCCGGCGACGATGTTGACCGATCCTCCCGCACCACAAAAGCCCGATAACAAGCCTCCGCCAACATCACCGGCGGGCACGATCCCGGTCCTCAATCAGACTGCTCAGGATGGCGTGCAGTTTCAGTGGAAGACGTATGGAGAACAGTCGAATCTGCCGTTCATGCAACTCTCGCCAGGCAACCGCGCGGACTTTCTCGTCCAGGCGCCGCTGGCCGACGGCACGATGTATCTGGTGTTCTGGCCGCCCGCGGGCGGTCCTGCAACGATCAAGGACATCCGCGCGAACACTGTGTTCAAGCTCGTGGTGTCGGGCGCTCCATCAGGGGAAGCGACCGCGTTCCCCAAAGAGTCGGAGTTCCCGGATCAGCCCGGCTTCCTCGGCGACATCACCGACGCAGAGCTCAGCGGCCGTTCCCGCACAGTGACGTTCAGCATGGAAGGCGGCCCCGGCGGCGCGCCGAATCAGCCGATCTTCAAGATCGACGGCGAGCAGTTTCAGGAAGGGGAGATCGACCAGATCATGCTGCTCGGCAACGCTGAGGAGTGGAAGGTCGTGAACACGTCGCTCGTTGGCGTCACGCACCCGTTTCACATCCACATCAATCCGTTCCAGGTGACCGAGGTCTACGATCCCTTCACGATGAAGGAGCCGCAGGTCCTTCAGGCGCCGTGGATCTGGTGGGACACGTTTGCCATCCCCGCCGCGGTCACGAAACCAGACGGAACGATTGAGCCGGGCTACTTCAAGATGCGCAGCCGCTTCGTCGACTTCCCCGGCAAGTACGTTCTGCATTGCCACATCCTCGGCCACGAAGACCGCGGCATGATGCAGCTCGTCGAAGTCGTGGACAACAAGACGGTGGTGAAGCACCACTAGCTGTTGCGATGCTGCTGTCAGTTGTCAGCTGTATCTGGAGAGTGACGCGGGGGAGAAGGCTCTCGAGGGGAGGTGCTGCGCGACTTGCGCGTCGCAAGTTCCCATGGGAGAAGAAACATCGAGAGCCTTCTCCCCTCCGCAGAGGGGGAGAAGGTGCCGAAGGCGGATGAGGGGTCGCTCCCAGCGTTGTATACGCCTTCCGATCGCTGACGCGAATCCAGTGTTGCGCTGCCGTGCGGGCAACGCCTACTTCTGCGGCTCGTCCCACCATTTCGAGAGGTTCTGGGTCGGGACTCGCGGGCGCTCCGAGTAGTGCGACGTGTCGTTGAACAACGTCAGGCGCGCGTGGACGGCATCGCGGAAGTCGAGCACGTTCAGGCACGCCGGCGCCTGGTCCAGACGATCGCGATATCCACGCACGTCGAAGCCGAGGAGGCTGCTGATGAGCAGGCGGATCGTGGCTTTGTGGGAGACGACCACCACGTGCTGGCCGGCGTGACGCGTGACGATGGCGCGGAGCTCAGGCAGGGCGCGCGCAAGTACTGCCAGCCCCGACTCCCCGCCCTCGGGAGCAAACGTGAAGGGGTCTTCCTCCCACGCCGCGTATTCGCCATCGAAGCGCTCTTCCACTTCCTGACGCGTCAGGCCTTCCCAGCGACCGTGGCTGATCTCCCTGAGGCCATCAATCGTCGTGTAGGGAAGGCCGCACCCCTTGCCGATGATCGTCGCCGTTTCGACGGTGCGTGATAACGGACTGCAGTAGATCGCATCGATGTCCTGACGCTGCAGCCGTTCGCCGAGCCGTGCGCATTGCCGGCGACCTTCGTCCGACAGATCGACGCCGATTGCGCCGGAGAAGCGATTCTCCGCCGTCAGCTGTGTGGCGCCGTGACGCACGAGGGAAATGCGTGTCGCGTTCATAGATTGAAGGTGAGCAATCATTGTAGGTCAACGGGCCAGCTGTGCGCGCACGACCTCGGCCAAATCGCGCTTGCGGCCGTCCACCTCGTAATTGAGACGGCGCATCGTGGCGTCGTCGAGCGTCCCGCGGAGCGATTCCAGCGTTGCCGATGCACCTTTGCATCGCTCGTCGATGTCGTTGCGGCGCACCACCACAGCGTCATAGGGAGGGAAGTATCCGCGATCGTCGGTGAGGATCACCAGGCCGAGCGGCTCGATGAGACCGTCGGTGACGCTGCCGGCGATGAGGTCCACCTCATTGCTCGTCAACGCCTTGTACGTCAGGCCGAGGTCCATCGAGCGCGGGGGCGTGGCGACGCGGAGCGAATACGCTTTCTGCAGACCCGCCCAGCCGTCCGCACGCTCGGTGAACTCGTAGCCGAAGCCGGGCCGGACTGTGCTCGCGACGCGCGTCAGGTCGGAGATGTTCCGCAACCCGAGGCGCTCCGCGTCGCTCTTGCGGACGATCATCGCGAACGTGTTGTCGAAGCCGAGCGGGGGCGACCAGCGCAGGCCGAGCTTTTCGTAGGCCGCGCTCACGGCAGCGTCCACCGCGACGCGATCGCTGGATGCCGGACGCTTCAGAATCGCCGCGAGTGCGGTGCCGGAGTACTCCACGTACGCGTCGATCGCTCCGGAGCGGATCGCGGAGTCCGCGACGAAGGTTCCGCCCATGTTCAGACGCCGCTCGACCTTGCATCCCGCCGCTTCGAGCTTTTGCGCAAGGAGCTCGCCGAGGATGACGGATTCGGTGAAGTTCTTCGAGCCGATGATGAGCGGCTTCTCCCCATCGCGGCAACAGGCGAGGAACAGGAGTGCGGCGATGACGGTGTGTTTCATGATTCTCCCCGGCGTCGCGCGAGCGCGCGCTCGACGCGTGTGAGGATCGCGTCCGCGCCGAGCGCGAGGAACGCGGCGGGCAGCGCCCCGGAGAGGATCAGACGCGTATCGACCATCGAGACGCCGCGGAAGATGAGCGTTCCCAGTCCGCCTCCGCCGACCGCTGCAGCGATCGTCGCGACGCCGATGGCGGTGACCGTGGCGATGCGGATCCCGGAGACGATGGACGGTGTGGCCAGCGGCAGCTCGATCCTCCAGAGCAACTGCCGGCTGGTCATGCCGATGGCCGTCGCAGCCTCGCGCACGTTCGCATCGACGCGCTGCAGTCCCACGAGTGTGCTGCGCACGATCGGGAGCAGCGAGTAGAGAACGAGCGCCACGATCGCGGGACGCGGCCCGATGCCGCCCAGAAACGGCAGAGGGATGAGGAACCCGAACATGGCCAGCGAGGGGATGGTCTGCACGGCATCGGTGATGCGCAACGCGACGGCTCCGGTGCGCCGGCGGCGATGAGCGAGTGTGCCCAGCGGGATGCCGGCGGCGATGGCGATGGTCACTGCCACCGTCACGATGAGGAGATGCTCGCCAGTGAGACGGAGGATGGTCATGTCGCGGATGCGACGAATCTTCTCACGAGCGGGTGCTCGTGAGCGTGCAGCGCCGCCGCCGGTGTGTCGGCGATGATGGTGCCTGAGTCGAAGACGACAACGCGCTCCGCGATGCGGAGGGCCTCGCGCACGTCATGGGTGACGAACACGAGAGTCGTGTCGCGCGTGGCGCTCAAGAGGAGCGTCTGCAACTCGACGCGGATGAGTGGATCGAGCGCCGAGAACGGCTCGTCACATAGGAGAATTCTCGGCGCCGCGATGAGTGCGCGGGCGATGGCGACGCGCTGCTGCTCGCCGCCGGAGAGCATGTGCGGATAGCGCTTCCCGAATCGCGCCAGCGGCAGATCGAGTTGACCGAGAAGGGTCTCCGCCGCGGCGCGCGTCCTCTCTTCGGACCACTGCAGGAGGCCAGGCAACGTGGCCACATTCTCGTAAACGGTGCGATGCGGGAAGAGCGCCGGCTGCTGCATCACATAGCCCACGCTCCGCCGCAATGCGACGAGGTCCTGCTGGGCGACCGAGGCCCCGTCCACGTGGACTTCCCCCGAAGTGGGGATGCGCAGACCGTTGATCAGCTTCAGCGCCGTCGTTTTGCCCGCTCCGCTCCGCCCCAGGTAAGCAACGCGTTCGCCCATGGCGACGGTGAGTGAGACGCGGTCGAGGATCGTCGCGTCAGACGCAGCGACCGTGACGTCACGGTATTCGATGGCGCTCACCGAGGCGAGCGTACACCCTGCTCGTGTTGCTGGTTGCTAGTTCCTGGTTGCTTGCGGTTCCTCGCGAGAAGAGGAGACTCGTACGCGGTGGAGAATCTTGGGGTGGAGAATCTCGCGGCAAGTGCGGTCGGGGCGAAAACCCGCCAGCAACCAGCAATGGAGGGCGACCGGAAACTGGTAGACCCCAGCGGACTCGAACCGCTGACCTCTACCGTGTCAAGGTAGCGCTCTAACCAGCTGAGCTAGGGGTCTATGACTGTCTCGTGATGTCTGCAACCCTTGAGTATCAGGGGATACGGGGGAGGGAAGAAGATAACCCACGCCGTTCGTGGGTGCAAGAACTGGCGAGAAAGCCGGGACTATTCCGCGCAATCTCAGCGAGAACGGTCGGATCAGGCGATGACGATCATGCTGGCGAGCCCGCTTGCGAAAGAGGCGAGCGTAAGCTCCGGTCCGTGAGGACCTCATCGTCCGAGCGGCATCCGTCGCCGACAGTGCGAGCCTGCGCTCTCGACTGGAAGGCTCGCATCCAGCCAACCCTTGATGCCGGCCGACATGACCCGCACATTTGAGGTAGTCGGGAGAGCTGGCCGGCGGGCCGCGTTCGGATCTTTTTGATCAGCCGGTTCGTTGCCGTGCGACCGCCAGCTCGCTCGGTCTCGTTTCGGTGAGGAGCTGGCGCGGGAACTCCACCGCGATCGACGTGTGGAGAAGAGACAGTGAGACGATCAGCCGCAGCGCTCCGCGCTCTTCGGTCACGACGCCGATGTAGCCGCTGAACGCCCCCTCGGTGACGCGGACCATATCACCGGGGGCGAGCTCTACGCGCGGGGTGAGAATGGCGCCGCGGGCCTGGAGTTGGCGGATCTGCAGCAGCTCGGCGGTGAGCTGCGCCTGGTCCGGCACCTCGATCATGCTGGCCACCGCGTTCGTCCGCCAGAGCGTCTGTCCGAGGCCCTCGACGCGGCGGAGGAAGATGTAGCCGGGAAACAGCGGCAGGTGGGAGACGAACGTTCGTCCTCCACGCGCCACCTTTTGCTCCATCTGCGGCAGAAAGAACGGCTTCCCGTCGTCGAGCAGCAGGCGGGCCAGCGACTTCTCCTGCCGGCTCCGTAGATGCGCGATCTCCCACGGCATATCCGCCGTCGGCAGGTCGAAGAGGTTCTCGGGGAAAATGTCGCTTTGTTTGCTGAGGATCGGCATAGTCTCTCGGTATTTGGGTGTCAGTCCTGCTCTGCGCTCAGCAGGCGCCGCATTCTAGCGGGATGGACGGAGCGGTTGCAACCCCGGCATGTCATGCCAAACCGACATACGGATAAACTTCTTGACATCTAGTGCCTCTCCATGAAAAATGGCATCTCATTCACAATTTAGGTTCCATTAGCGGCGCAACCGCACTTCGACCGTCCTAATTTTGTCCGATAGATTGCTGAAGCCGGTTTTAAGTAACCGAAAGGGGCGCTGCCCATCCAGGGTCATCTTCGCCCCCCCTCCCCTTGTTTTTGCGTCGGAGAACAAATCATGACCCGAATCGACCCGGCGTTCTTCCATAGGCTCTATGGCGAGAAAAAACCGAGGGCGGTCTATTACGCGAAGGATTTTGCCGACTACACGCTGATGGTTCTTATCACGGCGGGCGTGGTGGCAGTTTCGTACGGCACTCGCAATGTCCTGTCGATGACGGCATTCATCCTTTGCGGGTTCACGGTGTTCGCGTTTGCGATGCGACACGGCGTCGCCCTTCGCGTCCCGTTGATCGTGAAACGACCGCAGGACGTTCTTTATGGGATCATCTACAAACTCCAGAACCTGAAGCCGGTATATCTGATCGCACTTAGCCTGCTGCTCCTGGAGAACTTGCTCATTGCGGCCACGCCGACCCTGCCGCACCACGTAGAGTTGATGCGGAAGATCGGTCTCTCCCTCTTCTACGTTCACCTGGGCGGAATCACCATCTTCAGAACGGCCATCCTCACTGCGCACCTTGCCAGGAAGGAGTTCGTCCGGGAGGTGCTGATGCAGACACCGTGGAAACGGGTCATCCACGCGAAGACGAACATGACGCTCGAGCTGGCTCACGCCTATGGCACGGGCCTTCTAACGCACATCGTTCTCATCGCGCCGTGGTATCTCGTGATCCAATACTCGAGCTTCTCGGTGATCTTCCTGCCGGTGGTGGGTCTTCTGAACGTGGTGATCCATCTCAAATGGCTGCGCAAGGTGAACGCGTGGTTCTATCGGGATCACTGGCTGGGACACAACTCCGAGCTCGAGTTCGTCTATCTCCATGGACCGCATCACGATGCAGTTCCAACGGGAATGATCGCGGTGGCCGGCAACGGATTCCTGGAAGGCTTCCTGCGCTTCACCGTTGGCTCGCCGGTCACCTTTTACAACCCGGTGGTTTCGTTTCTCGTCTTTACGTTCGACGTCAAGAGCGACATCGAGCTCCATCAGTACATCCCTGGCGTATTTCCTCATCTGCCGCGGAGAGCGCTGGAGGTTGGACAGCACTCGACGCACCATTATGGGCGGCTGGAACCGTACAGTCTGGCGTTGAAAGTGGACCGCCCGGACGTCTCCGCGGATTACCGGAAAACCCTGCAGCACATCCCCGACGAACTCAGAAACTCGCTGAGGTTGGACGAGGAGCTGAACGGCTTCAAATGGGACAACCCCACCCACCGAGTCACGCTCCAGGTATGGGACAAGTATCAGAAGCCGGGTAAGGCATCGCCGACAGTGCCCGAAGCCGATGAGCGATCGGCGAGAACGTCCGGCGAGGCTACGTAGAGCGGAGCAGGCAGGCTCTATCGCGCCGCCGGACGGCACTAACGAAAGTATCTGGGACTCAATTTCAGATTGGCCGGTAAGTCAGGAAATTCGCCGGCACTTGGTTCTCCATGGCGATGTGCTTCGCTTGACGGCGTACACTGCTCGTCGTGTGCCCTCCTCGGCGCGTCGCGGAGGATGCTTTCTGGAAACAGGATGGTGGCACGTCACTCGGAACTGCCCAGTCGGCCGGCGAACGTGATCGTTACGCCGCTCGGCTGACCACAAAGAACGAAAGGGTAATGGTGGCCCCGCATGGATCGCGCAATCACTCTATCCAAGGCAGCCCGGGTGCGACGCCCGGTACTCGTCGCCACCGCAGTGGTGGCGTTGGTCACCGGCGGTGTCGTACTGGCGAGCATCGACTTCAGTACGCAGCGCGTCGATCGGACCAAGCTCAGCATCGAGACCGTCCAGCAGGGCACGATGGAGATCCGGGTCGGCGCGAACGGCCGGCTGGTCTCGCGGAACATCGAGCAGCTGGCGGCGCGCGTTCCCGGTCGTGTCGCCAAGGCGGCCATCAAGCCTGGCGCAGTCGTGGAGGTGGGCCAGGTGCTGGTGGAACTCGCGAATCCGCAGCTCACCGCCAGCGCCGAGGAAGCGCAATCGGCGTGGGAGGGAGGGGTGGCGGAGCTTCAGGCGGAGAGCGCCGATCTGCAGACCGACATGTTGAATCAGGAGGTCGTGCTCACGCAGATTCGATTCAACATGGAGAAGGCGCAGGCCAAGGCCGAAGTCGATCAGGCGCTGGCGCGCAACAGCCTCATCTCCGACCTCGAGCTGAAGCGTTCGCAACTCGACCTCTCGCAATTCAGAGAGACGTACAGGATCGAAGCAAATCGCCTGAAGAAGGTGCGCGACAACATCGCCGTGAAACTGGCGGTGCGCAAGTCGCGCGTGACGCAGCTGGCCCGGGCGCTGGACCGGGCGAAAGCGCAGGCGGCAGATTTGAGAGTCACCGCCGGCATCCGAGGAATCGTTCAGGCCATCGACGTACAGGTCGGACAGCAACTGCAGCCGGGCAGTCCGATCGGCCGCATCGCACGACAGGATCAGCTCTACGCGGAACTCCGTGTTCCCGCGCGTGAGGTCACGCAGGTGCAGGCAGGGCAGAAGGTACTGATCGACACGCGCAACGGCACGGTCAGCGGTATGGTGGCGCGCGTCGATCCCGGAGTCACGGACGGCACCGTGGTCGTCGACGTCGATCTCGACGGCAACCTCCCTGCCGGAGCCCGTCCCCAACTCGAGATCGAGGGCACCATCTTTGTCACCCGGCTGCCGCGAGCCCTCTATGTCGGCAAGCCGGCGTACGTGAAGAATGATGCGGCCATTGCGGTCTACAAGCTCGACCCGGCCGGCAATTATGCGTCGCGCGTGACGATCAAGACCGGCAAGGTGTCACTCAGCCACATGCAGGTCCTGGAAGGCCTGCGTCCGGGAGATCAGATCATCACCTCGGAAACGGGTGAGTGGCAGGGCCAGGAGCGCATTCTGCTGAAGTAGGGGAGCGCGGCCGCAGCACCCTGGTAATCCTAGGCTTCTGAAGTCTGCACGACCTTCGAGAGAGTGTTCCTCGCACCGCTGAGAGAGCCATGACCAAGAACGATCCGGCCAGTTTCCACAAGCTCTGGGGAGAGCGAAAGCCGCGGGTCGTCTTCTATCCGAAGGACTTCATCGACTACACGCTCATGCTGCTGATGGCCGCGCTCGTGCTCGGCCTCGCCTATGGCGCCCGACACGTGGTGTCCATCGTCGGATTCTCGCTATGTGCCTTCGCGCTGGCGGCCTTCATCGTGCGGCACGGCGTCGAGCTTCGCATCCCCCTGATCCTGAGGCGGCCCCAGGGCGTGCTGTACATGGTGCTGTACAAGCTGCGCAACCTGCGGCCAATGTATCTGATCGCAGCCGGCGTGCTGCTGGTGGAGAACGTGGTCATTGCCGCGACGCCCACTCTCCCGCATCACGTCGAGTTGATGCGCAAGGTGGGCCTGACCCTCTTCTACTTTCATCTCCTCTCCATCACCGCGTACCGAACGGTCATTCTCTTTGCGCATCTGGCGAAGAAGGAGCTGGTGCGCGAGGTGTTGATGGAGACCCCGTGGAAGCGGGTCATCAATCGAAAAACGAACATCACCTTGGAGATCCTGCACGCCTACAGCACTGGCCTTCTGGCGCACGTCCTCCTGATCGCCCCGTGGTACGTGGTGATCACCCGCGTCAGTTTCTCCGTGATTCTGCTGCCGCTGGCCTGCTTCCTCAACGTGGTCATCCACCTGCAGTGGCTGAAGACCTATAACGCCTGGTTCTATCGCGATCACTGGGTAGGCCACAATTCGGAGCTCGATTTTGTCTATCTGCACGGCACACACCACGACGCCATTCCTTCGGCGCTCATTGCGGTCGCGGACAGCGGGTTTCTGGAAGGAGTCTGTCGATTTGCAGTTTCCTCTCCGGTCGCCTTCTATAACCCGTCGATCTCGTTCCTGATCTACATGTACGACGTCAAGAGCGACATCGATCTTCATCAATACATCCCCGGTGTCTACCCCCGGCTGTCGCGGCGCATCCTCGAGGTCTTTCAGCACTCGACGCATCACTATGGCCGCCTCGAGCCTTATGGGTTGGCGATGAAGATAGATCAGCCAAACATTTCCGAGGACTACAAGAAGCGTTTCGCGCGCCTCCCGGACTCGATGAAGAACTCGTTCCGGCTCGATGAAGAGCTGACGGGTCTCGACTGGGACAACCCGACGCACTTGAGCACTCTCGGTCTGTGGGACCGGTATCAGGACCGCCCCGCAACCTTCGAAGTGGAGAAAGAAAAAGAAGCCTCCGGCGGCGCATGAACGCGACATCGGGAAATCTGGTCTCAATCGGAGACGACGCGGAGAACGTGATGCATTCGAAGTCGAAGGGCGAGGAAGCATTAGCATGAAGGTCGTGGTCTGCAAGAACACGCTGCTCGAGCTCACTGAGCAGCCCGATCCCGTGCCGGGACGTGGTCAGGTGCGGCTCAAGGTGCTGCGCTGCGGCATCTGCGGCTCCGATCTGCACGCACGGCACGGCGCCGATGCGTGGTCCGACATGGCCGCAAAGGTAGGCTACGACCGCTTCGGCCGATTGAGCGAGCCGATCGTGTTCGGGCACGAGTTCTGTGGAGAGGTGGCCGATTACGGTCCCGGTTGCCGTCGCCGCACCGCCGCGGGCGCGCCGGTCGTCGCACTGCCGCTGCTCCGCGGCGCAAAAGGCGTCGACGCTCTGGGTTTTTCAGTGCACGCTCCCGGCGCGTACGCCGAACAGATGCTGGTCGACGAGGCGCTGATGCTGCCCGTGCCCAATGGCCTGGCGCCGGAAGTGGCGGCCATGACCGAGCCGATGACCGTGGCGTGGCATGCGGTGCGCCGCGGCGAAGTGACCCGACGCACCGTGGCGATCGTCATCGGCTGTGGCCCGGTCGGTCTCGGCGTGATCCTGATGCTGAAGGTCAAGGGTGTGGCAACCATCGTAGCCAGCGATTATTCGCCCGGTCGGCGCGCGCTCGCCACCGCGTGTGGCGCCGATGTAGTCATCGACCCAGCGGAGGCGTCGCCGTTTACCGCGCGCCGCGAGGGTCACCTCACGAACATGTCGTCCGCGCTCAATATAGCCGTCGGCACTCTCGAGAAGCTGGGACGGCTTCCCTTTGGTTGGTGGCATCTGCTGCGGCTGTTCCAGGCCTTGGGCAAGGGGCCGAAACACCCGGTCATCTTCGAGTGCGTAGGCGCGCCCGGCGTCATTGAGAACATCATCCACGGCGCACCGCTCTTCTCACGGGTCGTGGTCGTCGGCATGGGCACCGGCGTCGAGCAGTTCACTCCGTTCATCGCCGACAAGAAAGAGCTCGAGCTGCGTTTCGTTGGCACGTACACCCCGCTGGAGTTCCGCGACACGCTCTACATGCTGGCCAATGGAAAAGTCGACCCCCGCCCGCTCATCACCGGCACGGTCGGACTGGATGGAGTAGAGGGTGCCTTCGCCGCGCTCCGCGATCCAGAGCGCCACGCCAAGATTCTGATCGATCCCCAGATCACCAATTCCAGCCTCGCCGCCGCGTGATGGTTCGAGGTTGCCGAGTCCGAACGAGACGCACAGGGAGTGAATGATGACGACCGAGATGACCAGTACAGAAACAGAAGCGCTCATGCCGCAGGAGTGGCCGGGGAGCTATTACATCGGCGACGAAGAGATGGAAGCCGTGAATCGCGTGCTGATGGCGCGCAGCCCGTTTCGCTTCTATGGACACGATCTCCAGCATTATGCCGACCGCGTCGAAGACATGTTCCGGGAGCGTCTCGGCCGCAAGCACGCCGTGCTCGTCAACAGCGGTACCAGCGCGCTGAACGTGGCCATGGCGTCGGCGGACATCGGCCCCGGCGATGAGGTGCTGCTGCCCGGTTTTCTCTGGGTGGCCTGCCTGGCCAGCATCGTCCGCTCCGGCGGCGTTCCGCGCCTCGTCGACATCGACGACACCTTCACCATGGACCCGGACGACCTCGAGCGGAAGATCAATGTCCGCACCAAGGCCGTGCTGCTCGTGCATATGAGCGGCGCGTGCGGCGACGT
>JANMSA010000872.1:0-6901 GCA_031388865.1 Acidobacteriota bacterium
ACGAAGGACACCGCCGCCAACGAGCCCAAAGATGGCAGCGACCTCGTCCATGTCACAAATTCGACCTCGGTAACCCCCGCGCCCGGCCCAGCCCTCATCGACAGCACAGGCAATGTTTACTCTTCCAGTTCTGCCCCCGGTGGCGGAGGCTCCACCTCGACAGGCACGAATACGAACGTCAACGTCGTGCCTGAGCGCGGAACCGTCCAGGTGCGGGAGTCCGCTCTCGTGACGACGACGCCGGTCGATCAGACCATCGACACCACGGCCACGATCGAGACCACCGAGACGACCGAGACGATGCGCACCGAAACCCCAGCTCCGGTGGAGACGACCCGGACCACCACCATCGAGACGGAAGACGAGCCCGCTCCGACGCGGAAGCGGATGCGCAAGGACTAGCTTCTTCGTGCGCAGGATCCACGGCGGGCCCTCGGCCCGCCGTTTTGCGTTTGGAGCAGACGCGGTTTAGTCCAAATCCGTCAGCGGCCCGTCGGCCCGCCCTTCGATGAACTGCCGCACGATCGGATTCTGCGAGGCCTGAAACTCCTCGGGCGTTCCCTGCTCGACGATCTGGCCGTCTAAGAGCATGGCCACGCGGTCGGCGATCTTGAAGGCCACCTTCATGTCGTGCGTGATCGTGACCGTCGTGGTGCCCAGCTTCTGATCCATCTCCACGATCAGGTCCGCGATGACGTCGCTGATCACCGGATCGAGTCCGGTGGTCGGTTCATCGAACAGAAGAATGTCGGGTTTGAGGGAGATCGCCCGCGCGAAACCGACGCGGCGCCGCATGCCGCCTGAGAGCTCGGAAGGGCGCTTCTTCTCGACGTTGTGCAGATGCACGTCCTCGAGGCACTCCTCGACGCGCGCCCGGATCTCCGCCTCGCTCATCTTCGTGTGACGCCGCAACGGAAAGGCGATGTTCTCGAAAACCGACATGGAGTCGAACAGCGCGCCTTCCTGAAACGACATCCCGAAGTGGCGGCGGAAGCGATTCAACTCCACGTCACTCATGGCCGTGATGTCCTCGTCGTTGACGAGCACGCGTCCTTTGTCCGGCCGCAGCAGGCCGATGATGTGCTTCAACGTCACGCTCTTGCCAGTCCCCGAGCCGCCGACGATCACGACCGACTCGCCCTGCTCGACGTCCACGGACATGTCGCGCAGAACCTTCTTGCCATCGAACGACTTGTGAAGATGCTGCAGCGAGATCGCGGGCATGTCAGAAGAGCAGCTTGGTGAGGAAGAAGTCGCAGAACAGAATGATCAGCGAGGCGGACACGACGGCGTTGGTCGTGGCTCTCCCAACGCCCTCCGCTCCGCCCTGCGCGTGATAGCCGCGCACGCAGCCGGTGAGCGTGAGAATCAGCCCGAACACGCCTGCCTTGACGAGCCCGCTCCAAACGTCGCTCATCGCCAGGAACTGGAAGGTGTTCTGGCGGTAGACGACCGGGTTGGTCTTCAGCAGTTTCACGGCGACGAGATAGCCGCCGTAGACGCCGAGCGCGTCCCCGAGAATACAGAGGAAGGGGAGCATGACCACGCCGGCAATGACGCGCGGCACGAAGAGGTACTGAATCGGCTCGGTCGCCAGCGCCTTGAGGGCGTCGATCTGCTCGGTGACCTTCATCGTGCCGATCTCCGCCGCCATCGCGGAGCCTACGCGGCCCGCAACCATGAGCCCGACCAGGACCGGCGCGAGCTCACGGAGCATGGCCAGAGAGACGACGCTGGCGACGAACTGCTCGGCATGCACTCGCTGAAAGCCGACGAACGTCTGCAGCGCCAGGACCATACCCGTGAACATGGTGGTGAGGAAGACCACCGGAATCGAGTCGACGCCGAGGCGGACCATCTGCCGGAACCATTCGCGCACGTCGTACGGTGGGCGGAACATCCAGGCGATGGTGCGTGCGAGCGCGTCAAACCAGATGCCGGTCTGTTCGAAGAAGCGGATGAAGCGCCGGCCGATGCGGTCAAGAATCGTGATCATGACGCCAGGTAGACACGCGGGACGCGCGCGCCCACGCTGCAGAACACCTCGTACGAGATCGTATCAAGTTTCGACGCCAACTCCTCGGCGCTGATCTCGTCGTCGCCCTGCCGCCCGAGGAGGACCACTTCGTCGCCGAGAGCCGCGTGTTCGATGTCGGTGACGTCGATGGTGACGAGGTCCATCGACACGCGGCCAACCACCGGCGCGCGGCGCCCGCGTACGAGCACCTCGCCGCGATTGGAAAGGTGCCGGTCATAGCCATCTGCGTAGCCGACCGGAAGCGTTGCGATGCGGCTCACGCGCTTTGTGTGGAAGGTCGTGCCGTAGCCGATCGGGGAACCGGCTGGAAGCTCCTTGAGCCTCGCGATCGCCGTGCGCCAGCGCATGAGCGGCTCGAGCCGGCGAGCGGCACGGCGCCGAGCGCGGGCAGCAGGCGTAAGGCGAGGCCAGGTTTCATCCGCACCATCCACCTCGACCCCCCGCTCTTTCTCGCCCGAGACATCCCTGTCGAGCGGTTCCGCTCCATAGAGCAGGATCCCGGGCCGCACATAGTCGCCCGGCGTAATGCCGCGCATCGTGGCGGCGCTGTTCGCAACGTGATGCTTCGGCGCAACGATGCCCGCCTCGCGCAGTGTCGCGACGAGCGAGTCGAATCGCGCGAGCTGGGTCGCGGTGAAGGGGTCGCGCGCGTCGCTGGCGTTTGCAAAGTGCGTGTAGATCGCCTCGACACGCAACCGTGGGGCCGAAAGCAGCAACCCGGCCACGCGCGGAAGCTCCGTTTCCACCACTCCCATGCGTCCCATGCCGGAATCGAGCTTGAGGTGAATCGCTACGTCGCGGTCTCTCGCAACGGAAGCAACGAGCTCGAGCTCCTCGGGGCCGGGGACGCCGAGGGTGACGTCGTGATCGAGCGCGATCCGGATCTGTTGCTCATTCAGCGGACCGACGACCAGGATCGGCAGCGTGATCCCCGCACTGCGCAGTTCCAGCGCTTCTTCGACGAGCGCGACGCCGATCATCCCCACCTTCTCCGGCCTGCAGCGCCGCGCCAGTGCCACGGCGCCGTGGCCGTACGCGTTCGCTTTCAACATCGGGATGAGACGCGCTTCCGGCGGGAGTGTGGAGACGATCGCGTCGATGTTGCGATCGAACGCGCCGAGGTCGATCTCCGCCCAGGTGGGACGGATCGAAGCGCGGTCCAGCATCTCAGGACGAGTAGACATCGAGGTTCTGCCCATTCATGGGCCGGGATCGGGGAGATGCAAGAAACAGGATCGTTTCCGCAACCTCCTCCGCGGTCATCGATGCGGGGGCGCCGCCGCTCGCATCGGCCCACATCCGGGTGTCGACGGATCCGGGGCTGACGCAGTTCACGCGCACCCCGCGGTCCTTGACCTCCACCGCCAGCGACTCGGTCAGGGAGATCACCGCGCCTTTGCTCGCGCAGTAGGAGACCCAGCCCGGGAACTTCTCCGGGCCGGCCACTCCGGAGATGGAAGACACGTTCACGATCGTGCCCGATCTTTTCGCAAGCATCGCCGGGAGCGCACGCCGGCAGGTGAGAAAGACCGAGTCGACGTTGACCGAGAACATCCTTCGCCATTGTTCGAGTGTGGTGTCCACCAGCGGAGCCGGATCGATGACTCCTGCGTTGTTGACGAGCAGATCGCACGATCCGAAACGCGATTCGGCGGTGCTGAAGAGGCGCTCCACGTCCGCGACGTCCGTCACGTCGCCCGCCACAGCGGCCATGCGATCGCCAAACTTCTGCGCCAGGCGCTCCAACTTCTCCGCCGAACGGGCAAAGATCACCACCCTGGCGCCGCGGCCTGCGAGCATTTCCGCGGTCGCTTTTCCGATCCCCGATGACGCGCCGGTCACGATCGCGACTTTTCCATCGAATTCACTCATAATCGCCGTGAGGCTACCCCATTCCCCCGGACTACAAGTGAGGAGAAGCACTATGAATCCCGAAATGAACAACGTGATTCAAGCCGTCCTGCGCTGGGCGCACATCGTCGCCGGCATTCTCTGGATCGGCCATCTCTACTTCTTCAACTTCGTCAACGGCCACGTTGCGAAAGTGCTGGACGGACCGACCAAGAAGTCCCTCGTGCCCGAGTTGATGCCGCGCGCCCTCTACTGGTTCCGGTGGGGCGCGGCGTGGACCTGGATCACCGGCATCCTTCTCGGAGGCTTGATCTACTACCACGGCAAAGTCGTGTTCGAGGACCCGAACTCGGGGAATCCCTGGCTGTGGCTGGCCATCGTGCTGGCGATCCTGATTGTCGGGTTCCTGGTCTACAACGCCATCATGAAGTCGATCAAGAACGTGGTCGTGGCCAGCGCGATCTGTCTGGCGCTGCTCGCCGCGGTCTACTACCTGCTGGCCATCGTGGGCAGGTTCGGGGGACGCTCGCTCTACCTCCACGTCGGCCTGATCCTCGGAACGGTCATGGCCATGAATGTCTGGATGGTGATCTGGCCCTCGCAGCGGAAGATCATCGCGGCCATCGCCGCCGGCACTCCACCGGACGCCAACCTGGTCGCACTGGCCACTCTGCGCTCCCGGCAGAACACCTACATGTCCGTGCCTCTGGTCTTCACGATGATCAGTAATCACTACCCGACGATGTACTCCGGTCAGTATCGCGACATCTGCATTGCGTCCGTACTCGCTGTCGGATTCCTGGCAGTGTGGCTCATGTACGGCAAGTCTGCAAAAGTCTCCACGGCCGTCTGATCTTGCGGCTGCTGCAGATCGACGCTTTCACCTCGCAGGCATTCCGCGGCAACCCCGCCGCGGTCTGCCTGCTCGAGGCGGAGCGGGAAGACTCCTGGATGCAGAGCGTCGCGGCGGAGAAGAATCTCTCCGAGACCGCGTTCCTCCTCCGCGAACGATCCTGCCACAGGGAGAGCCCTCATCCGCCTTCGGCACCTTCTCCCCCGTTGCGGGGGAGAAGGCTCTCGAAATTCAACATACGCAGAGCCGAACGCGCTCTCGACAGGAGCCTCCCCACGAGACCCTTCTCCCCCGGGCCGGGAGAGAAGGTGCCGAAGGCGGATGAGGGGGCTCCCTTTCGCCAGGAGCGTTTGGTTGCGGCTACGCCGCGCTGTGTCTCTGTGGTGGACCGTCTCGCTCGTGCGATGGCTCACGACCGTCATCACCTCCATGCGCGGTGCCGCTACAATCCGCGGCAATGATCATTCGCGAGATGCTCGAGCGCATCGAGGCCGACACGTTCGTTCCACAGGCCGCCCTCAGCGCGAACACGCGCGGCCGCGACCGTGCCGAGGAAGAAGACGACATCCGGCCGTCGTATCAGCGCGACCGGGACCGCATCATCCACTGCAAGGCCTTCCGACGCCTCAAACACAAGACCCAGGTCTTTCTCGCGCCGGAGGGAGATCATTACAGGACTCGGCTCACACACGTGCTCGAGGTGACGCAGATCGCGCGCACCATCGCCAAGTCGCTACGCCTCAACGAGGTTCTCACCGAGGCGATCGGGCTTGGCCACGATCTCGGCCACTCCGCTTTCGGTCACGCCGGGGAGGCGGCGCTGAACAAGCTCGTCCGCGGCGGCTTCGATCACTACCGCCAGTCGGTGCGTGTCGTGGAAACACTCGAGAACGAAGGGCATGGGCTCAACCTCACCATCGAAGTGCGCGACGGAATTCTCAAGCATTCGAAGGGGGAGAAGGGGGAGTTGCTGCGCAAGCGACCGAAATCCCGCGCGCTCACGCTCGAAGGCGACATCGTGCGCATCTCGGACATCATCGCGTACGTCAATCACGACATCGACGACGGGATCCGCGCGGGCATCATCCGCGAAGACGACATCCCGCGCGACATCCGCTCAGCGCTTGGCGACACCGGCGCCGCGCGCATCGATCGCATGGTGCGCGATGTGATCGACGCCACGCTCGCAGGCGAATACGAGGCGATCATGATGGGCGCAGAGGCGCTCGGCGCGCTGGAGGCGCTGCGCACGTACATGTTCGAGAATATGTACCTGATCCCTGAGGTGCGCGGGGAGTTCGAGAAGGCGCAGAAGATTCTCACCTCTCTGTTCGAGCACGTGGTCGCGCATCCAGCGGAGTTCCTGGACATGCAGAGCGAGGAGCAGGTCGAGCAACAGGCCATCGACTTCATCGCCGGCATGACCGACCGCTACGCGCTGAATCTACACGCGAGGCTGTTCCTTCCGAAGCCGTGGGTGTCGTGAATTGTTGTCGGTTGTCAGTTGTCGGTTGTCTGCGCCTTTTCACGCTTCGGCCAAGCCCATCCTGACCACGCGCTGCTGGTTGGTCTGATTTGACGGTCGACTGTTGTCCGCAGCTTTTCACGCTTCGGCACAGACAACTGACAACTGACAACTGACAACATCGACCCCGGGAGACGAAGCTACTTCATCCGCTTCACCGGCACATTGAGCACGTCGCGCAGGTCTTTGCCGGCCTTGAAGCGGACGTTCTTCGACGCGGGGATCTGGATGGTTTCCTTCGTACGGGGATTGCGACCCTCGCGCGCCTTGCGCTCGGTCACCGAGAAGCTGCCCAGACCGGGCACCGCGCATCGCTCACCGCGCTGACAGGCCTCGGCGATGAAGTTGATGAAGGCATCGAACGCCGCCGCGGCCTCTTTCTTTGAGATCCCGGCCTGTTCGGAGATGGCGTTGATCACATCACCCTTACCTGGCATGTGCCCTCCTGTCGAAGCGTGCCCGTCAATTTAGGCCGCGCTCTGAGGAAATGTCAAACCCAGGCCTGGTCCTATAAACAGGGTGGCGGGAGTTGTCGGTGGTCTGGGAGGTATCGCCCGTACGGAGAAGTCACGGACGACTGACAACCGACAACTGAGAACCGGCAACTGAGCGCCACTCACTTCTTCAACACGAA
>JANMSA010000204.1:0-2410 GCA_031388865.1 Acidobacteriota bacterium
CTGTGAGACCTCGCCCTGCAGGATGCTTGGGGGTATCCCTGGAATACTGGCTGTTCGGGCCATGAATCGCAGACAACTGACAACTGACAACCGATAACGTCCAGCAACGAGCAACCAGCAACCAAACCAGCAACCGGGTTAACGGGAACCGGGAACTCCGAACGCCGTATCATGGTTACGAACACAGTCCATGCAACTAGCCATCGCCGCCGGCCTCATCCTGCCCAACTTGTCGCGCACTGTTGCCGAGGAGCACATTGAGGAGCTCACGAAGCTCATCGAGACCGCGGGGGCGTCGGTCGTCCGCCGGGTTTTCGGGAAGCGCAGTTCTCCGGATGCCTCGACGTACATCGGTAAGGGGAAGGCCGAGGAGATCAAATCGCTCGCGGGAAGCGTCGGGGCGACTCTGATCGTCTTCGACGACGACCTCTCGCCCGCCCAGGTCCGCAATCTCGAGAAGATCATCGGCATCAAGGTCATCGACCGCAGTGCGCTGATCCTCGACATCTTCGCGAGGCGCGCGAAGACTCGCGAGGCGCGTACGCAGGTCGAGCTCGCGCAGCTCGAGTACCTGTTGCCCCGGCTGACGCGTGCATGGACCCACCTCGAGCGTCAAGCTGGCGGTGCGGGCGGCGGTGCAAAGCGTGGTGTAGGGGAGACGCAGCTGGAGCTCGACCGCCGGATTGTCCGCACGCGCGTTGCCAAGCTGAAGGAAGAGCTGCGGCACATCGAGAAAACGCGCGGCACGCAACGCAAGTCGCGCGAGGCGGTGTTCACCGTCGCTCTCGTCGGCTACACCAACGCCGGCAAGTCCACCATGTTCAACCGGCTCACGCTCGGTGACGCGATGGCCGCCGACAAGCTCTTCGCGACACTCGACTCCAAGACCGCGCGCATCGCCGGGGAAATGCCGCGCGAGACCGTGGTTGTCGACACCGTTGGGTTCATCCGCAAGCTTCCCCACCACCTCGTGGCTTCGTTCCGCTCGACGATGGAAGAAGCGGTTGCGGCGGATCTCGTCCTGCACCTCATCGACGCAAGCCACCCCCAGTACACCGAGCAGCGCGAAGTCGGCGAACAGGTCCTGGGCGATCTCGGCATCGACCCGGAACGCGTGGTGGAGGTGTACAACAAGCTCGATCGCATCGATGAGTACTTCGCCATGCGCCGCCGGAGCTCCGTCGTCGTTTCGGCACTGACAGGAGAGGGCGTCGAGACGTTGATCAGCATGATCCGCGAGCGCGAGCGTGAGGGAGGACAACTGCTCCACCTCCAGATCCCGCACGCCGAGTCCCGTCTGCTGGCCAAGCTGCACGAGGTTGCGGAAGTGCAGGAACAGACCTCGAACGATGCGGGCGTGGTGGTCACGGCCTGGGTGCCGAAAGATGTCCTTCACCTCTTCAAAGCGCACGCTGCGCGGAGATCCCGCAGCGCGGTGGCCTAGTGTGCCGTGTCCCGAATAGACCGGCATTCCTCAGGGCGCTGGGAGGCCGCCTGCTTCGTTGGCGCTCTTCAACAATGTCCCGCATTGCCGGCGTCGCGCCGCCTCGCATCCGACCCCCCATCACCCTGATGAATGACGGTCTATTTAGGACACGGCACACTAGATGAAGATCCGCTCGGCCACGATTGCCGACCGTCCGCGCATCCACGAGATTCTGCTCGCGACTGCACTCTTCTCCCGCCAGGAAGTCGGCTGGGCCATGGAGCTCGTCGACCTGGCCGCCGCTCATCCTGAGAAACGGGAGTATGAAGCGCATGTTCTCGAGGAGCCCGGCGAAGGCCCGGACCAAAAGGTGCAGGGCTACGTGGTCTTCGGAGCGACTCCGATGACCGAAGGGGTGTTCGACCTCTACTGGATCGCCGTCGATCCGAAACGCCACCGTGAGGGACTGGGCCAACTCCTGCTGCGGTTCGTCGAGAATGAGGTCCGCCGCCAGGCCGGCCGCATGCTTCTCATCGAGACCTCGTCGAAGCACAGCTACGAGCCCACGATTCGTTTTTACCGCCGCGCGGGCTATGGTGAGATCTCACGCATCAAGGATTTCTACAGGATCGAGGACGATAAGGTCGTGTTTTGTAAGAATCTGGCGTGAAACAGTTCACTAGTTGTGGGTTGCTGATGTGTCGGTTGTCGGTTGTCAGTTGTCTGAGAGGTTTCGCATCAATGAAGAGTCACGGGCAGCCGGCAGCAGAGAACCAGTAGCCTGATAGCCACGCGCGCCAACTCCTGCACCGTCGCCGAGGGCTCTCACCTGCTCGAAAGTCGCCGAGAACTGGCAACGGACAACACCAGCAACCCAGCAGCAACCAGCAACCCACAACTAGTGAACTGTTTCACGCCAGATTCTTACAAAACACGACCTTATCGTCCTCGATCCTGTAGAAATCCTTGATGCGTGAGATCTCA
>JANMSA010000701.1:0-9136 GCA_031388865.1 Acidobacteriota bacterium
CGGCGGGCCGGCGCGGCCGGCAGCGCTGATTGCGGGAACTTGACGAGCAAACATGTGCACCGTGAGGGCGCGTGTTGAGAGCTCAGCACACCAGCGCTGCCGGCCGGGCCGGCCCGCCGGAGGCCCCCCGTCGCTCTCCCCGGCCGGGCCGCGCCGGGACTACGGTTTCCCGTTCCCGCTGCCGGGGCCGCACGCACTGCCACTGCCGGCGCCACCGAGAAACTTTGCGAGGGTGATCACCTTTACTTTCGGCCCGTCGCCCCCTCCTGCAACGCGGTTCAGGAACTTGAAGTGATCCGCATCCGGGTCGCGAACGTCCGCGGTAGGCATGCGTCTGACGGCGCGGGCCATGTCGTCTTCCATGAGGTTGCCCACAATCAGCGTCAGCGCTTCGGTCTTTGACGCCGGCTTCAATGAAAATCGCAGCTCGCGGGCTTCCGTCTTGCCGGTCGCAAGGTCCATGAGCTTGATCACCAATGCCTCGCGCGAATGGGGAAAACCGCTGTAGATCACTTCTTCTGCAAAGAACTCCTCTTTGACCTTTCCCGTGTCGGTCACGAACCTCCAGGCAACCAGAGAGATGCGACTCGCGCTGAGGGTTCCTGCGCCGAAGCGCATCCAGGCCTTGACGGCCTTTTTCATCTTGTTTGGACGATCGCCCTCCAATGGCACGAAGTCCGGGTCGAACGACCCGGTTTTCTCAGGCCAGTACTCATCCCTGTGTGCCACCCGGTCCCGATACGTGTTCTCCACCTTCGTGACCGGTTCATGAGGATTGTTCTCAATCACGATCTCGACGTCGTCGATCGGGATGTAGACATAGGAACGACCGTCCGGGACGGGAACGGCGTTCGGGACGGCAACGGCGTCCGTGACCGGAGTGCCCTTCCCGTCCGTCACCTCGACTTTGTCACTGTCAAAGGCGATGAATGCGATATGTGCTGCGTGGTGCGACGGATGCGCGTGGTCATCCGTCTGCACCAGGATCACCGCAGGGTCGCCCATCTTCCTGTTCTTTCCGTCCGGATTGAGGATTGAGCACAACCCTGTAAAAACGATCTCCGTCTCCATTGCTTGTCCCGTCCTTTTCTTAGAGAGTTCCGATGAGGGTGACGCTGCCCCAGACTGCAGGATTGCGATCCCGAGGTTCTTTGCTGTGAAGGAGTGCGCGCTGCGCGTCACGGAGTGCGTCGGAAGCACGTCCTCCGGCCCGCAGGTTCTGGTGGAACGAGCGGAAGAGTCTCGATGAGGATTCGTCGTCGATGTCCCAGAGGGTGGCCGTGACCCCCCGCGCGCCCGCATGAAGAAATGCCGCCGCAAGGCTGTCGACGCCTTCGGTTCGTCTCTCCTTGCCGCGGGCCGTGCTGCACGCGGCGAGAACGACAAGGGGATGATTGACGAAAGTGCTCCGACCGATCTGTTCCGCGGTGAGACGCTGCGGCGCGCTCCCCTCCGGCGATTGAAAGATGAGGCTTGACGTGGCCGGTTGGTCGGCATCCGCTGTTGCATGTCCCGCGAAATGAATGAGCGCCGCGCCCTCCGCAGTTTTCAGAAATTCCTCTGCCGTGATCTGCGTGCCGATGGAAAGGCGCGCGCGCCGGTACGTCTTCGCGATCTCCGTCGCCTCCCGCTGGACGCTCATGAGGGGAGCGAATCCGGCAGGAGCCGGTTGAGCCACGGCCAGCATGGTCCCGCTGCCCGACTCTGCGGACCCGCGCAGGAAGACGGAGGCGCTTGGCGCAATCGCCACGGAGTACCTGTCGACGACATACGCGCCCGACTCGGTCACCAACGTTGCGAAAGGAAACGACTGAAGCACTCCCTCGCCGACCAGCACCAGATCGCTGACGCCCTTCGCCCGCGAGAGAAGAGGTGCGAACAGTTGCTCGTGAAGCCACCGCCCCGTTGCTCGCAACGCTTTCTCGTCGCCGGCGTCAATCGCCATGAGATGCCGTGAGACGGCGGATTCGATCTCCTTCCGCGTCGCACTGCTGCGAGCGTGGCGAATCTGTCCGTCCTGCACGAGCCAGAGCTCCGCACCACCATCGAGCAGCGCGATCTCCAGAACCGCCATCGGCCCTCGTACAGAACGTGCAAGTTCCTTCGCTTCGAAGGGCACAGCCGGCGTACCCGTGCGACTGGCAATCTGATCGAGGAGGAAGCGCGCCCTCTTCCGCTCCACGATCGTGAGCGCCTCCGTGGTCTGGCCCTGGCTCAGGAGCAGCTCGATCAACCGATCGAACACACGATCAGACCGCTCGAAGTAAGCGACGCGCACACCCGGCTGCTCGAGGGTGGCACGTTGCTTCTCGATCTCCGCAATGCCGGCGCGGAAGTCGCGCTCCGCGGCTTTGGTGTTCTGCAGCCGGAGCTGAGCCTCACCACGCGCAAGCAGACCGCTCGCGGTGTGGGCGCGCCAGCCGTAGCGCTCCCAGATATCGACGGCAGACGTGAAGTGGAACACTGCCTGCGCGGGACGACCGGCCATCTCCAGCCGGCCGGTGGTGTAGTCGATGTTGGCCATCGTGAAATCGCGCGACGCCTCGACCGGAACGCGCGTCGCGTGAGCACGCGCCGTAGCAAGGCTCTCGCGCGCCGCTTCCGTCTCGCCCAGTTCGATGAGGCCGAGGGCTCGCCATGTGGCGGTTTCCGCGAGTTGGAGCGGGTGCGCATCCTTACGAGCGAACGGCACCATTCCATCCACGAACGCCAGCGCGAGATGAGGCCGGCCCTGACGCAGCGCCACATAGGAGGCATCGAGGTAGGAGGTGTACATCCGCTCCGGTGCCGCGTTGATCTCCTCGTTCCGGCGCAGCGATGCCAGGCGATGCAGGTCGGCCTCAGACGGATCACCGATCGTGTCGAGCACCCACGCGACCATCGCCGAAAGCGCGGCGACGTGTTCGACCTCACCTGCTCTTTCCGCTTGCGCGAGAGCGTACCGGTACGCATCGAGGCTCTGCTGCGGTTCGCCCAGGCGGCCTGCGATGAGAGCGCGGACCCAGGCGCTTTCGGCGGCCATCGTGGGATAGCGATCGCCGGATGCTGCCAGTCGCGCGTCCACCGCCTTCAATCGCGCCAGGGCTGCGGCACTGCGGCCGCTCGTGTGTTCGCCCTGCGCTGCGTAGATTGCAGCCCCGATTGCCAGTGGGGACCCCGCCTGGGTCAACAGATCAGCAGCTCGCGAGAAACGTTCGGACGCCTGATCCCACCGCATCTGCTCTTCGTGCCCGCGCGCGGACGTGAACTCGCGGATCCCCGCGGTGACCGCCTCCCGGTTCGCCGTCGCATGCCGCACGATGTCGTGCAGGTAGGGGTCGCCGAGCGCGGCCCGCGTCTGGGCGATCATGGTCATCAAGCGCAGGTCGCCGGCGTCGCCTTTCTCCACCCACCGGGGCAGAACGTAGTTCTGCGCGAAGCCCCGCGAGCGCTGCGGGAAACGTCGCACCACCCGTTCGATCACTCCGGCTTCGGCATTCTCGACGAGCAGCCGGCGCTCCTCTTCGTATCGAGGCCGAGGCTGCAGCAGTCGAGAAAGATGCTGCCGCGCCTCATCAGCCCAGCCGCCGTCCGGATCCAGAGCGAGTGAGCGCCGCCACGCCGCCACAGCGGCAGGACGATTGGAAAGCTTCTCGAGCGCCAGCGCCCAGTTGAACGCGGCCGCAGGTTGCTCCGCGTCGATCGCCAGCGCGCGCGCCGCGTACTCGGCCGCGTCGGCGATGCGACCCAGCGTCATCTCCGCCGCGGCGAGGTCGGCCAGTAACGCCGCATTCTTCGGCGCGAGGAGGGACGCCTCGTCGAACAGCACCTTCGCTTCGCGCGCTTTTCCGATCGCGAGTGTCGCCGCGCCGAGACGGTGGAGATTCTCCGGAGTCCGCTCCCTCCGTACCGCGGACTGCAGCTGCTCCAGGGCCGCGAGGTCGCTCGACACGGCCGGAAGCTGCTCTGAACGGGTTACCGGAAGACTCGCGTGACCGAAGTGCGTGAGGCGGGCCTCGACCACCCGACGCTGCAGCATGAACTGCGCGAGCGGATCCGTGGTGTACTGGCGGACGAGGAGCACAATCGGGATCAGGGCAGCCGCTGCGACCGCGAGCAGCCACGGCGAGCGAGGCTCCTTCTCCGCGATGAAGTCGCTGCTCACTTCGATTCGCTCCTCACGAGGCATTCGAATCTCCGGAACTGTTGGGGAAGTCGCAAGCATACGACGGCTGCGCTCTCGAACTCCCGCCTATGAGAGGGACGTGGACGCCGGTTTCGTACGGAATGGCGAACGGTGCGACTGTTTCCGCCGTTGATCTGTGAGCGGCGCGCTCTCGATGTCTGACCGATGGTTCAGCAAGGAGGCGCGCAAAGAACGCTCACGTCCGGCGAGGCGTACAATCGCCACCCATCGTTGATAGCCGAGGAGGCGCATCATGCCATCGTCACACGATCTCGCCGCACGCCTGACCGGTGTCGTCGCCGTGCAGCAGGAGATCCTCAGCAACGTTACCGATCTCGATCGCGTGCTCCAACTGGTGGCCGACCGCACAGCAGAGCTGACCGACGCAACCGGGGCAGTGATCGAGCTGGTGGTCGAAGACGAGCTGGTCTACCGCGCCGCCTCGGGCGTGGCTGCAAAGCACCTCGGGTTCCACGTCCCCATCGAGGGCAGTCTCTCCGGCGAAGTGATCAAGACGCGGACGGTCCTGCGCTGCGACGACTGCAAAACCGATTCGCGCGTGGATCAGGAAGCCTGCCGCATCATCGGCGTCCGGTCGATGATCATCGCTCCGCTGATCGAGGGGGACCGCGCGGTGGGAGTGCTGAACTCGATGTCGGAGGACGTTAACGGCTTCGACGACCTCGACGCGTACGTCATCCAGCTCCTGGCCGGCATGACCTCGGCCGCCCTCCTGCAGGCCCACGCGTTCCAGGAGCGCCGCGAATCCGAAGAGCGCTATCGCCTGCTCTTCGAGCAGAACGTGACCGGCGTGTTCCGCAGTACACGCGACGGCCACATCCTCGACTGCAATGAGGCGCTGGTCTCCTACTTCGGCTACGCGTCGCGGGAAGAGCTCATGGCCCAGCCGACGTGGAGCCTCTACCAGGAGCGCGCGGAGCGGGAGTCTCTCCTGTCGTCGCTGAAGGAGGGGAAACCGCTGACGAATGTGCGCCTGCACTACAAGCGCAAGGACGGTTCGCACATGACCGCGCTGATGAACGTGAGCATCCTCGCTGCCTCAGGCGGCGACCAACTGCTGGGCACGATCATCGACGCGGATGAATGACGGTTGAGCCCGCGAACGCGAAGCAACGCGACAGCGGGCCGTTGCCGGTTCTCAGTTGTCGGTTGTCAGTTGTCGGCGAGTCATCGTCCATGGCGGAAGTCGCAGAGAACCGACAACCGAGAACCGACAACCGAGGACGCTAGCGTCTCCTTCGTGACGCCCGCTCCCACCCACGCGAGGTTATGATGCTCCTGCTCCCCCTCACATCATGAATGTCACCAGTGGTACTCGCCTCGGGCCCTACGAGATCGATGCTCGTCTCGGGGCCGGAGGCATGGGCGAAGTGTGGAGCGCGCGGGACACGCGGCTCGACCGGCGCGTGGCCGTGAAGATTTTGCCCGCCGAGCTCGCGCGGGATGCGCAGTTCCGGCTCCGCTTCGAGCGCGAAGCCAGGACCATCTCGCAGCTCACGCATCCGCACATCTGCACTCTGTATGACGTCGGCGAGGGCTTCCTGGTGATGGAGCTTCTCGATGGGGAGACGCTCGCGGATCGTGTCGAGCGGGGCCCGCTGCCGATGTCGGAAGTGTTGAAGTACGGGCTCCAGATCGCGGAGGCGCTGGGGAAGGCACACCGGATGGGGATCGTTCATCGCGATCTCAAGCCGGGCAACATCATGATCACGAAGTCGGGAGCGAAGCTGCTCGACTTCGGCCTGGCCAAATCGAGCGTGCCCATCGTCGACCTCGATGGCGCCACGTACCAGAAACCGCTGACGCAGGAAGGGACGATCCTCGGCACGTTTCAGTACATGGCTCCCGAGCAGCTCGAGGGGCTGGAAGCGGACGCGCGCACCGATATCTTCGCCCTCGGCGCCGTGCTCTACGAGATGAGCACCGGCCGCCGTGCGTTCGATGGAAAGACGAAGACCAGCCTCATTGCGCAGATCGTCAGCGCCGACCCGAAGCCGCTGCGCGACCTCCAGCCGCTCACCCCTCCAGCGTTCGAGCACGTGGTCGCGCGGTGCCTGAGCAAGGATCCCGACGAGCGCTGGCAGAGCGCGACCGACATCGCCGAAGAGTTGCGCTGGGCCGCCAGCGGCGCGGGCTCGCTGCCGGAGCAGCGCACGCGGCGCGCGGGGATCCTGCCTTGGGCCATTGCGGCGACAGTGCTGGTCGCAGCAGTGGCTGCGATCGCATTCCTCCTGAATGGCAGGCCCGTTCAGCGCGTGGTCTGGTTGGATATCGCGTCGCCCAGTGGTGTACGGATGGTCAGCCCCTCCGATCGCGGCGGAAGTGCGATTGCACCCGACGGAAATCAGGTCGCCTTCGTCGGGCAGAACGAGAAGGACAGCGTCGGACGGATCTACGTTCGCGATCTCGCAAGTGGCGATGTGAGGGCGGTGGCATCCACGGAGGGCGCCAGCTTCCCATTCTGGTCACCCGACTCGAAGTCCATCGCTTTCTTTGCCGACGGCAAGCTGAAGCGGGCCGAGGTCGGAGGAGCGAGGGCGATGGTCATCGCCGGCGATGTAGACGGCCGCGGAGGGTCGTGGTCACAGGACGGCACGATCGTCTTCGCCCCGACCAGCACCTCCGGGCTGGTCCGGGTCCGGGCAACAGGCGGCAAGCCGGAGCCGGTCGCGGAGATGACCGGGGACCAGAACAGCCTGCGGTTCCCGTCGTTTCTTCCCGATGGGAAGCACTTCCTCTATCTCGCTCAGGGCAATCGCGATGGCGGCATCCACCTCGGCTCGACGGCCGGAGGCGTGAGCCGGAGACTCCTCGACGCGAAGGACTCCGCCATCTACGCCGCCGACTCGATTCTCTTCATGCGCGACGGCGTTCTCTACGCGCAGAACTTCGATGCGCGCAAGCTCGTCGTGCAGGGCGAGCCGCGGCAGATCGCGTCCGGCGTCAGCTCGCACCAGAGCGCATTTGCAAGTGCGGACCTCTCTGCTTCGGCTGCGGGCGACCTGCTCTTCCCTTCCGAGTTCGCGGAGAAGGCCTCGCTGGTGTGGCGAGACCGCGCCGGTGCCCTGCTGCTCTCTCTGCCCCTCGAACGGATGCTCAACGAGCCGGTGTTCTCTCCCGACCAGAAGCGCGTGGTCGCAGGCTCCAACGATGACAGCCTCTGGGATGTGGATCTGGAACGCGGCCGTACCAGACGGCTGACCTCCGCTCCGCTTTTTGCGGGCGCCGCCGTCTGGGCGCCCGATGGCAAGCGCATTTTCTTCACTTCGACGAGTAACGGGAAGTCGGCCGTGGCGTCGATGCTGGCCTCAGGAACGAACGTGGAGATTCTGGCCACGGCCGCACGACCGGTTTACACGGACGCGATCTCTTCCGATGGCGCAGTGGTCGTGCTCGACGGCCCCGGCCCGAGCGGAAAAGACTTCGACCTCTGGACCCTGACTCTGAGCGATCGCAAGATCCGCCCGCTCGTGAGCTCGACAGCGAACCAGACGCGCGGACAGTTCTCCCCCGATGGCCGCTTCATTTCTTACAGTTCCGACGAAACCGGCCGCCCGGAGATCTTCGTGCAGACCTTTCCGCCGTCCGAAAACAAATGGCAGATCACGATCAACGGCGGCGATCAGGCGTTCTGGCGGGGCGACGGCAAGGAGTTGTTCTATCTTGCGCTGGACGGCAAGGTGATGAGCGTAACGATGCAACTCGATCCGAGTGTGACGTTCGCCGACCCGACGGTTCTCTTTCAGACTCCCCTGACGCTCGTATCCATGACCGGCCGGCGGAACCAGTATCTGGTAACACGCGATGGACAGCGCTTCCTGCTCGTCGAGTCCGCGAGCACGGCCCCCACCCACCTCAAACTCGTGCTGAACTTTCCGCAGTTGCTCGCGAAGGAGCAGTAGGCGGTGGCCGCTGGAGGTCTTGAGTCCGCACTCAATTCGACGAGACCCATCCCATCGAGACCCTTCTCCCCCGCGCACGGGGGAGGTGCCGAAGGCGGATGAGGGGGCACTCTGTGGCAACCGGCTGGCAGCAGAAGCCGGCGATGTACCGACCCGATGGGTGTTCGCCTTCCGAACTTGAAACGTCGCAGCGACCCGGCCGATCAACTCTACGCTCTCTAGAGCATCGCTTCATGCGTCTCTTCCTCTGACGGATCGGCGGCCAGAGGGAGCCCCCTCATCCGCCTTCGGCACATTCTCCCCCTCACGGGGGAGAAGGGTCTCGATGGGGGAGAGTGTGCACCTATCTAGCTAGAGGGCTTGAGAGCAACCTTATTGCCCCTGCGCATCCTGGCGTAGAACTCTCTGGCGCTCGTACTGCACCGCACCTCGGACAGGCGCACGGCGCGGCGCAGGGAGAGGCCTTCCAGGGTCTGGCAGCGGCTCAGGGCGACGTAGACCTGACCTTCGGCGAAGGCGCCGCGGTCTAAGTCGACCAGGACGCGGGCCAGGGTCAGCCCCTGCGCTTTGTGGATGGTCACGGCCCAGGCGGGCATGAGTGGGAACTGTTCGTAGGTCCCGGCCACTTCATCGACGATGCTCTTCTTCCTGTCGTCACCGTCCGCTTCACGGAGTGCGTAGCGGACGTCCTGCCATTCAATCCGTTCCACGTCGAAGGACGAGCCATCGGCGAGGCGCACCTGCACCGATTTGTCCGTGAGGCCTTTCACCGTTCCGAGTGTTCCGTTGACCCAGCGCCGCTCTGCGTCGTTGCGGACGAACATGACCTGCGCGCCTTTCCGCAGCGCGAGCTGCGGAGGCGCCGGAAGCCGGTCCTCGGAAGCGTTCGCGAACGTGCCCTCGCGGCGAGCGGTATAGGTGCGCTCCGGTCCGGGGAGCTCGGCCAGCCGCGCGGCGTTTTCCGAGGCGGCGGCTTTGCGGGTGGGAACAAGGATCAGGTGCTGACCCGTCAGCGCGCGTCCCACGCACTGTTCATTCAGCTGGCGCA
>JANMSA010000705.1:0-9158 GCA_031388865.1 Acidobacteriota bacterium
CACTCTCAAGGAGGCGCGCAGGAGTCACCGACTGGACGTTCACACGCTGGGCCTGGACGAAGTGAACATGCACGAACGCCGCATGTCTCCGTTGCGAAGTCTTCTTCCGAAGCGCGGCGTGGTGGGATACCTCAGTGATGAGCTGGACGAGACAGAGGCCGCGAAGAGGTTGTACCTGACGCAGTACACGCTCGCGCCCGTGCTCGTCGCACGGGGGGCATCGCGGCCGCTCGTGGTGGGGAACTTCACTTCGGCGGCGATCCCGCAAGAGCAGATCGAAGGCCTGGCAATCGTGCGTGACTTCGGCGGCGGATTGGTCCTGTACCGCAGGGTTGCACGCTGATGGCGGGATTCCCCTTCTCGATTCTGGTCTCGCTGCTGATCGGAGTCGGAGTGACCTCTCTGCTACGCAGGCGGGCGCCGAAAGGAGTCGCGGAAGGGACGCTGACGCTATGCATCTCCTGGGCGGTCGGTCACGGCCTGACCTCGTGTCTTCTCTTTCTCTGGCTCCTGGTCTACGGAAGCGTCGCGCGTGCGTACGTGCTGCTCGAGGTCGTAGTGGCGGCGGCCCTGATGATTGCGCTGCTCCGGGGCGAGAAAAGCCGGCAGCCGCCGAAGATCGACCTGCACCCACGGCCTTTTGTGGGAGGGTCATGGTGGGTCGGCGGAGCATTCACCATTGCATGTCTGGCCATGATCGCCGCCGTGAGCGCGGTGGCCATCCAGTTCCCGCACGGAGGGTGGGATACGTGGGCCATTTATGGCGGGCGCGCGCGCGCGATCTTCCGAGGCGGACCTGCCTGGCGCGATGCGTTTTCGCCGCTGCTGGCCTGGTCGCATCCCGGGTATCCGCTGCTCCACCCGCTCAGCCTCGTGCGCGCGTGGATCTACTGTGGCCGCGAAGTGGTCTCCGTCCCGACCATCACCACGGTGATGCTCACCGGTGCCACGATCTCATTGCTCGTTTCCGCGTTGTCGGTGCTCCGCGGCCGCGTTCAGGGTTGGCTGGGCGGTCTGGTGCTGCTCACGTCCACGACTCTCCTGCTGATCGGCGGAAGCGGCCTTTCGGACATGCCGCTGGTCTTCCTCTGTCTCGCCACCGTCGTTCTGCTGGCTCTCTGGAGGGAGCGAGGTGGCGATGCGCATCTCGTTCTCGCAGGAATCACCGCGGGACTGGCGGCATGGACCAAGAACGAGGGACTGCTTTTCGTCGTGGCCGTGACTGCGTCGGTGATTGCGGTGTCCATCCACGCCGAGGGTGTACGCGCCGCGGTCCGGCGCGTGGGAGCGTTGGCGGCCGGTCTCCTGCCCGTCCTGACGGTCGTGATGCTCTTCAAGACGCTGGTTGCGCCTCCCAGCGAACTGGTGTCGGCCATGATGAGCGAGTCTGCGCTCGAGAAGCTGGCTGACGCCGGCCGTTACCGGTACCTGCTGCGGGAACTCACACGCCACGCGGTTCCCGACGGTTCCCGCGCGCTGCTCGCAGCTCTTCTGGCTGCGTATCTGGCGTGCATGGGCAGAGGTCGCGTGCGCGCGGGCGCCGGACCTGGGGCCATCGCACTCCTCCCGTGGTTCGCGGGCTACATGATCGTGTACCTGACTACGCCCTACGACCTGCCGTGGCACTTCCAGACATCGATCGACCGGATCCTTCTGCAGATGTGGCCCTGTTTCGTGCTGGTGTTCTTCCTGTACGTGGCTAGACCGCTGGAACGAACGATGAACGATGAACGACTGCTGGCTCATGCTCCTTCGTTGCAGGAACAAGGATGAGGGATGAATGGGAAACGATGAACGATGAAGGATGAACGATGAACCGTTCACCGTTCATCCTTCACCCTTCGTCGTTCATCCTCCCCATCCGAGCAGAGCGTCGAACTGTCCACGAGCCTTCTCCAGGCTGAAGTCGGCGCGTGCCCTCTCCCAGGCTCGCTCGCTCAGATCACGCCGCAGTGATTCGTCTTCCATGAGGCGGCGCACCGCGTCCGCGAGTTCGTCCGGGTCATCCCGATCGACGACGATGCCGCACTGGTGCTGCCGGAAATACCAGGCCACGAACGAGTCGGCCGGAGCGTGCACGAGGATCGGGCGTCGCGCCGCCAGATACTCGCCAATCTTTCCCGGTGCGGCGGTTCGCACGATGTCGGGATGAAGAGAATGGATGGCCAGCGGAAGGAACAGGACGTCGGCAGCCTTCTGCACTGAAGGCATCTCCGCCAACGGACGCTGTCCTGGAAACACCACCGGTCCGGCAATCCCGCTCTCGGCGAGCCGTGACGGGCTGCCCGCCGTATAGACATAGAGTCTGGACGGTTCACCGGGGATCGATCGCAACGCCGCCAGCAGATTGCGGATCGCCGGAAGCTGCAGCACGTCATCCACTACACCGGTGTAGACGATCCGGAACTCGAGACCGCGATCCCTGCGATCTGCAGCGGGCGCGTTTTCGTAGAGCGACAGGTCGCAGGGATTGCGGATGATGACGGGCTCGATGCCAAACCGGCGCGCAACTTCGCCGGCCAGAAACTCGTTCGGGACGACCACGCCGGCGGCTCCCTTCATCATCACCGGCTCCAGATGACGCAGGACGCTCCGGCCCATGCCGAAGTTGACCATGTGCGAGAACTGATCGAGGAGATAGGCGTAGAAGGGGATGCCCACGAGCCGGCTGGCCAGGTAGCTGGCCGGGAAGTCGACGATCTGGTCGCCGCCCGTGCAGGCCACGATCGCGTCACAGCGCTCCCGCCGGAGGATGCGCGCGATGAGAAAGACCCGCTGAAAGTCCAGCAGCAGATTCAGGGCGTGACGCACCGCCGCCATTCCAAAACGATAGCCACGGGTGATGCTCCACGAGCGCACGTGGAAGTACCGGCCGGGGAGCCGTTCGGTCACGGCCTCCTGCGTTCCATGGAGATAGTCCCGGCCCGACAGGAGGCAATACGAGTCCGGGTCGCGGCCGCGCAGCAGGCGCATGAGAATCGCCGCGTGTGCCGAGGGCGAGGGGGGAAGGATGTTGGAGATCCAGGCGATCTTCATGGGCCACTTCGCGTAAGGCGACGGAGTGCCAGCCATGAGCGACGCGTCAGCGTATACAAGGGTCGCGGAAGCATTGCCTCGAGTGCCCGTTTCGTGTGCGCCCACACCGAGCGATCGTCCATGATCAGGTAGCGGTCCTTCCTCGGCCCGGCCAGATCGTAGAACGCCCACAGCGCTCCTGCCGGCTCCGGCAGCGGATCGTTATGCTCGTCCAGAATGATGTAATCGGGACACACCACAAAGTGCCAACCCGATCCGAAGTCTTCAGGCACCCAGCCGGAGCGGTGCTCCTGCCACTCGCCGCCGTCCATCCCCCACCGATCCGGAGCGCCCGTCGCGTGAGCCTGGGGGAAGAACCCGTTGGGCGTATAGACGACGATCTGCCCGCGGGCCACGCGCTCCGCTTCGCGCAGCATGTTCCGCCCCTCCTCCTTCTCCAGATGCTCAATGAAGTCGAGCGCGAACACCGTATCGACGCTCTTGTCCGGGAGCATGGTCAGGACCGCCTGCCAGCGTGCGTGCAGGAACACCAGACGGGGATCCTCATTCACCTCCGCCTTGAGGCGCTCCAGATACGGCCGGTGAGCATCGACACAGATGTGCACGAGAGGGCGATGCAGGAACGGCTGAGGCCGAATGCCTGCGCCGAGGTCGAGAACGACTTCCGCGGTGTGCACGAGCGCCTGGACAGTCTCGAACGCTTTCATGCGGGACACGATGGTGATCTGCATTGCAAACATTATTTCCGATTCTCGTCTGAGCGGTCTTCGGGTTCAAATCCCGTATGCGCTACCAGCTCTCCGACAAGAACTTAAGGCTCGACACCGCGATCGCCGATCGTGGCTTCCACGAGGACCTCGAAGCGCGAGTGCATGACCATCTTCCGGCGGCGCTCCGGGACGAAAGCGGGTAGTCGGGCGGCGCGATCGCGACGAGTGAGATCCTGGCGGGGCTGCGCGGCGCCGGCGAATACACCTCCGGGCCGCCTCCATTCGAGGAGAAGCATCGCTCGCGCTTCCTGCAGGAGCCGGACACCGCCATCCAGGCGGTGCGCCAGCAGCACTCTTCGCAGCCCTAGAGATCGTCGACGGTCAGCGGCACGGTGGCGTCTTTCCACGCCGTGCGAAACTGCTGCTCCACGAGCGTCGCTGCGCTGTCGCGTTTCAGCGCGACCAGTGACTGCCAGAGACCAAAGAGCAGACGGCCGTCGCGCGGTCGCTTCCCCACCGCCTCCCGAAACACCTTCTCCGCCTCCTCGGCCTGCCCCGTCTGAAGGAGTGCGGCGCCGAGCGACTGGCTGATCGGGTAGTGCCAGGCAGGGGGCTCGTCGTACTGCATGGTCTTCTCGAGCTCGAGAGCGCGACGCCAGTCGCGGACGGACTGCTCTTTCTCCCCCCGCGACCACGACGACTGCGCGTCGAGCGTGGCGGAGGCGAGAGCCAGCACCGCGGCCGCTTTGTTGTTGGCGCCATACAGCGACTCTGCCGGAACAGCTTTGAGAAGCGACGCGAACTGCTTGCGGGCCGCCGGCGCACGTGCGTCGCGTTTTGCCGCCAGGGCCATCGCGCGCGAATACTGCCAGAACGCACGACTGAGCGGGCGTTCCGCGCGCGGCGCCGGCGCGGCCAGGATCTCGTCCCAGCGATGGAAGCGGAGGTCCGTTACCAGCGGATACAGGTGAAACGCCTCCAGCATCTGCATCCCGAGGTCGGCGTCGCCGATCTGCCGGACCATCTGCAGAGCGGCCTCCTTCGCCTCCTCGTACCGCCCCTGCTGCGCGCGCGCGTAGGAAACGAAGTGCACGTTGTGCGTCCAGTACATCAGCGGGTAAATGCCGTTCGCACCGGTGCGCTGAACGAAAGCTTTGTCCGCCTCGGCGGCTTTCATGTTCGCTGTCGCCGCGAGCTCGAAATCACCCGTCTGCAGAAATATGTGGCCAGGCATGTGGACGAGGTGGCCGGCACCCGGGACGAGTGTCAGCAGCCGGTTCGCGCTGGGGATGGCGCGCTCGAGGTTCGGCGATGCTTCTACCGCATGGATGTAGAAGTGGTTCGCGGCGGGATGGTCGGGATCGCGCTTGAGCACGGATTCCAGGATCGCCACGAGCTCCGTCGTCCCAGGTGCAGGCTGCCCGTCGGCGGTCCAGAGTTGCCAGGGACGGAGCATCATCAGACTCTCCGCGAAGAGCACCGCCGCGTCGAGATCGTCCGGATACTTCGTGACCACCTCACGCATGGCTGCGCTGTAGTTGAGGTGAAACTTCATCCAGTCCGACGCCGGATCGGAGGAGGCGAACCGCTTCGTCAGTGCCTGGATGTAGGCCTGCTCGCGCACGTTCCCCTTCGGCGCGAGCTCTACGGCCTTGCGTACCGCCGCGTACGTGGTGGCGGCGCGGTTGGCGTCGACGGCCACGTCGTTGTAATTCGGGCCGGTCGCCAGCGCGATTCCCCAGTGAGCCATGGCCGATTCGGGATCGAGCTCAGCGACGCGCCGGAAGTAACGCGCGGCCTCATCGTGATTGAAGCCGTACAGCAGCGTCAGACCCTGGTCGAAGTAGGCCTGCGCCTCCGGGTTCGTGGTGGTGATCGGATGATGATGTTTTCCGAGTCCGGGATGCAGCGACGTCGCTGCGGGCGGCGTGGGCGTGCTGGCGTGATGCTGAGCGAACGAGGAGAGAGTCGCGAATACACAGATGCCGAGAGTCAGCGCGATGCGCATCGAGTGATGCTCCTTACGTCAAAAGGATGGGACGAAGCATACCGTGGAGGGCGTCGATGAGTGACGCCCACCCGCGAGAGCGCTTCTCCCGCCGCAAGGCGAGAAGGCGGTGCAGCCGATAGGGGAACCGTCGCCGCTGCGACCGCCGCTGTACCCTGAGCGCATGAAGTACGCGCTGCTCTTCCTCAGCACGCTCGCAATTTCCTGCAGGCGGACGTTTTCGGAAGTTCAATCTGAAAGCACAATCGCGAAGACCAGCGGACCTCACGTTAAAATGATCATCTGTGGCTGATTCGCCTGCCACGTTCGGTCCCTATGCTGTCCGCTCCACTCTGGGCCGCGGAGGCATGGGAGAGGTGTTCCTGGCCGAGGATCCGCGGCTTCGCCGAAGAGTGGCAATCAAGGTTCTTCCCAGCGGGCATACTCTCGATCCGGCGAGGAAAGCGCGCTTTCTCGCCGAGGCGAGAACTGCATCGTCGCTGAACCATCCCAACATCGTCACGATCTTCGACGTTGGGCGGGAGGGCGACACAGACTATCTGGTGATGGAGTACGTGGAGGGCTCTTCCCTGCGTGAGGTACTCCGCAAACGCAGCCTCCCGTTGCGCGAGGCCGCCGACATCGCCGCGCAGGTGGCCAGAGGACTGGCGGCCGCGCATGCGAAAGGAATCGTTCATCGAGACATCAAGCCGGAGAACATCATGATTGGCAGCGACGGTACGGCGAAAATTCTCGATTACGGTTTGGCGAAGCTTCTTGATTCCTCAGGCGGAGATGCGCCGACCGCCGAGCGTTTGTCCCTGACTGCGCCCGGAGCGATCGTCGGTACTATCGCGTATATGTCCCCCGAGCAGATTCAGGGGCACGAGGTCGACCATCGAACGGACATGTTCTCCCTCGGCATCGTCATGTGGGAAACGATCTGCAGACGGAATCCATTTGCCGCGCCCTCGCTCACCGCCACCATGCAGCGAATCATGACCTCTCCTCCGCAGGACACGATCCCTGACCACGTCCCGCCGCGAATGCACGAAATCATTCTGCGCGCGCTGGCATTGAATCCGGCCGATCGTTATCAGAGCGCACGCGATTTCGAGCTCGACCTCCGCGCGGCGAGCGTGAATAGTCCGGCAGAGGCCACCCTCGTCGCGCCCCCGCGACGTTCTTCGACCGCTCGAGGGGCGATCATCGCGCTGGTCTCTGTTATCGCGGGCGCGCTGGGAATGACGGTGGGGTCGATGTTGGGGCCCACGATGCGGGACAGGCCGTCCAGTATGAATTTCGCACCACTGACGACAGATCCGGGATATGAGGGTGAGCCTGCATATTCTTCGGACGGGGACACGATCGCCTATGTCTCTGATCGCGGAGGGAACTTCGATATTTTTCTGAAGCAGATCTCCGGAGGGCCGGACATCAACTTAACGAACGATCCTGCTGATGATGTTCAGCCTTCGATCTCGCCGGATGGCAGGCAGATCGCTTTCGTTTCGACACGGTCGAGCGAGACTCCACTTCTCTATCGCAATCCGAGCATCGACGCGATGGGCGGCGACATCTGGGTGATGTCCGCGCTGGGCGGCCTGCCGAAGCGCATCGCGCAACGCGGCAACTTTCCGGCGTGGTCCGCGGACAGCGCATTCATCATCTTCGTGCGCGGCCCGTGGAACGATCAGAGACTCTATCGGATACCTGCTGCCGGTGGTGAGGTCGAGACGATTCCGGTAACTTTGGCCACGTGGCCGCTTTTCCTCACAACTCCGCGCGTTTCGCCGGACGGTAAGTGGATCGCGTTCACGACGCATCAGCCGGACGCCGTCTGCGTCGTTCCCTGGCGGGGAGGGAAGGCCACCGTCGTGGCGGAGGGACGCCATGCGGCGTGGCAACCCGACTCGAAGGCGCTGGTCTACTCCGATCTCGCGCCGGGACGAACCGCGACGCTGTCGCTTGCCGGGGTCACCGGCCAGGGGCGTGCCGGTGGCGCGATCCTCCCAATCACGGCGGGGCGCGGCGAAGATCGCAGCCCGGCCGTCTCACCGGATGGCCGCGCCGTCGTGTACGCGAGCCAGGCCGTCTCTTTCAATATCGAGCGCGTGCGTTTCGACGGCGAGGCGGGCAAAGTGATCGGCAACGCCGAGCCGGTCACCCGCGGAGACGACTTCAGTCCGTTCTTCAGTGTATCTCCCGACGGCAAAGCCATCGTCTTTCAATCGCAACGCGGAGGGCGCCTGACTCTGTGGCGGCAGGACATCGAAACCGGCGTGTTGACGCAACTGGCCGGCGATGACAAGGCGGCGTACGCACAACCCGAATGGTCGCCCGACGGAATGCAGATCGCTTTTGTGCGAACGGAATCAGGACGTCCGGGCGAGATCTGGATGATGAGCAGCGACGGCGCAAATCCGCGAATGATCACGCCGCACTCCGGGTTCGTCACCTGGCAACCCGGTGCACGAGCAATCGCCTACTACGACTCCCAACGCCGTGACGTTCGATTGTTGGATCTCGAGAAACGCAGCGTGCGCGTCCTCGCGAACGAAGGGACGGTTCGCACGCTGCAGAAGTTCAGCGCGGACGGAAAGTGGATGCTGTATCAGGCCATCGGTGATCGCGGCGTCACCGAGGTGCGCGTAGTCGCCGTCGGTGACCCCAAGTCGCGCGTGCTCGTTCGCAGCGCTCACGAGAATGGCCATCCGTTCTTCTCACCGGATCTGCGCTGGGTTTACTTCCAGCCCGACCATAAAAACATCTATCGGATCCCCGGTCCCACTCAGGGCTGGAAGCAGGCCCCACCGCAGCAGGTGACATTCTTTCCCGAGTCCAATCTGTACCTCGAACAGCCACAGCTCTCCGCGGACGGTGGGTACCTCTACTACTCACGGCGTAGCGCGGCCAGCGATTTGTGGATCGGCAAGTGGACGAACTAGGCCCATTGTGCGTGGCCGGTTAGCGCATTCCTATAAAGGGCGTCGAGGCCTGTCATCGAGCATACGAGTCCGAAAATTAACGTTGCGGGCCCTGAAGCTGTCGGTTCGTGTCAGATGAGCCCGGACACGTGCGCGGCGGCGGTCATCGCGTCCTCTCGTGATGCCGGTAATCGATGACCGATCGCCTCAATGACTATCCATGAAGATCAATCCCTGCAAGCACGAGGACCGCGATCACGGCGGCGGCCACCACATCAACAACAAGGCAGAACGGCGGCCACCACCGGGTGTTGACCACGAAGTGGGTGCGGTGTTGCCACAGGTCTTTGATGCCGTGGGCTACCAGACCGATGACGACCAGCCATGGAGATGAATCAATCGCCACGAGCGCGAGGATGACGAACCCTGAAGTGACCCCGACCTCGGCAGCCACGACCTTGGTGCGACCGTCGGCCACGGCGAAGCCGATATACACCG
>JANMSA010000920.1:0-1650 GCA_031388865.1 Acidobacteriota bacterium
GGTCGTCGTGATCGTCACCGTGCTGCTCGTCTCCGCTTTCATCGGGGTCGTGGATCGCGTGCTCTCGGTGGGCATCGGACTCCTGTTCCGATGATGCAAGAACGAGACGCCCTCGCGACCAGCGCGGGCCCTGCGGGAAGGTCCATGGATAAGAAGTGGTACGTGGTCCACACCTACTCGGGTCACGAGAACAAGGTGAAGACGAACCTCGAGAAGGCGATCCACTCGGCGGGGCTGGACGAACAGTTCGGCCAGATCCTGGTGGCGACCGAGGAATTCGTCGAGATGAAGGACGGGAAGCGCAAGACGTCGAAGCGCAAGACCTTCCCCTCCTACGTCATGGTCGAGATGGATCTCAACGACGCCACCAAGTACGTGGTGCAGAACGTTCCGGGCGTGACGCGCTTCATCGGCTCGGGGCAGAACGCGGTCGCGCTCAAGGAAAACGAGGTGCGCCGCATCCTGGGACAGATGGAGCAGACCAAGTCCAAGCCAACGCCGACGGTCACGTTCCGCGTGACCGACCACGTGCGCGTGGTCGACGGTCCGTTCAGCGGGTTCACCGGCGTGGTCGACGAGGTCAACAACGAGCGCGGCAAGATCAAGGTCATGGTGAGCATCTTCGGCCGCGCGACCCCGGTCGAGCTCGACTTCCTGCAGGTGCAGCCAGTCTGACGAAGTAGACGCGATAGGAGAAGAGGATGGCAAAGCCCGTTCAAGCCATGGTGAAGCTGCAGTGCAACGCGGGGAACGCGACGCCGGCACCGCCGGTCGGACCGGCCCTCGGCCAGCACGGCATCAACATCATGGAGTTCTGCAAGCAGTTCAACGCCCGTACGCAGAGCCAGACCGGGCTCGTGATTCCGGTCGTCATCACCATCTACAGCGACCGCTCCTTCACGTTCATCACCAAGACTCCGCCGGCCGCGATCCTCCTCAAGCGCGCGGCGGGGCTGGCCAAAGGATCGGGTGTGCCGAACCGCACCAAGGTGGGAACGGTGTCGAAAACCCAGGTGCGGGAGATCGCGGAGCTCAAGGCTCCCGATCTCAATTCCGCGTCGGTCGAGGCGGCCGAGCGCATGGTCATGGGTACCGCCCGGAGCATGGGCATCGAGATCGCCTGAAGATCGCACGCAACAATCGGCCGGACGGCGGAAGCCCACGGCCGGAAAGGGAAGGAACCGGATGGTTCGCCTGAACAAGGAAGACGCCGAACGACTGCTGAAGGGACGGAGCCCGCGCGAGATCTACAACATCGTGCGCGAGCGCGTGGCCGCCGCCCCGGACGCGACGTTCGAGGATCTCTTCGAGACTCTCGACTGGGTGGTGCGTGAAGGCTACGCGACCGAAGCCGAACTCGAGGCGGTCGAAGAGGAGAACAGCTAGTCCCTTAAGGGACGGCGGCGCGTGGGGAGCCCACGCGCGGGCAGCAACGGGGCCGGGAATCGGCCGTGCCCCGCGCATCGGCATCGGACGTGAAACCTGCAACGTGGGAGTGACGCCCGCGTCACGATCGCACCACGGGAGGATGCATGAAGAAGGGCAAGCGTTACCGCTCGGCGGCCGAGCTGACCGACCAGGCCGGAGCGGTGAAGGACCTCGCCGAGGCGGTCAGGCTGGTGAAGCAGACCGCGCGCGCCAAGTTCGACG
>JANMSA010000965.1:0-4911 GCA_031388865.1 Acidobacteriota bacterium
GCCTCCGGCGTGCAAGGCCGTGACGTCGCGCTCCATCCACCACCGACCAATCGTCGCCATGCGATCCGTTGGTGTCGCGCTACATGCACCCGGGGGCGCAAAACAACCCGACCGCACGATCCGGTGGTGTCGCGCTACGCGCTCGACCACCGGCTATTCGCCACCACGCCTCCGGCGTGCAAGGCCGTGACGTCGCATGCACCCGCCCCACGCCTCCGGCGTGCAAGGCCGTGACGTCGCGCTCCATCCACCACCGACCAATCGTCGCCATGCGATCCGGTGGTGTCGTGCACGCCGGAGGCGTGATGGCGAATAGCCGGTGGTTGAAGCGCGAAGCGCGGATACCACCGGTTGATGGTGTCCCCTCATTTCTGCGCCCCGGCAGGGGCGCAGGACCCGACACCAGGATTGAGCCTACGCGGTGGCAGCGCGCCGGACGGCGGTGCCGATGTCCTCGGCCGTGTTCAGGATCTCTTCGCATCCGGACGCATCCCCCGCACGTGACAGCGATCACTGCTCCGCCAGCCGTGAGCATCGACCATCGGGATCGATGCGGACTTCGATCTTCGCCGGCGACATTACGGATGTGCAGGCCGACGCGCTTTGCACTTCGACGAACCCTCGCCTTTCCCTGGTGATGGGCACAGGCGCAGCCGTGCGCGGCCGCGGCGGTTTCGGGATTCTGCGCGCCTGCGAGGAGATCGTCAGGACCCTGGGCGCGTTACCGGCCGGGTCGGTGCATGGGACTACTGCCGGCACTCTTCCGCACAAGCTGATCATCCATTGCGTGGCCAGCGACGGGCGCCATCACTCATCGGACGCCATCATCCAAGCATGCGTGCGGAATGCGCTTGCGTGCGCCGAGGCCGCCGGTTGCCGCAGTGTCGCGATGCCGGTTTTCGCTTCGGGCCATGCACGCGTCAAGCTCACTCACGCCCTGGCGGTGATGGCCCGGGCAGTGCGGGCGTCTTCGTCCGCCATCGACCACGTCGTGTTCGTGATCCACGATCCGGATCAGGCGAACGAGGCGCAGGTGATCGTTAGCGGAGTGATGGGTGGAGAAGTCGCAATCGCACGATCTCCGGTGTCGGACACGACGTCCTCCTGGGGTTCCGACGACGACGATCGGTTCAGCTGACTGCGAGTACCGCTACGCCGACTGGCGCCGCGATCCCGATCGGATCGTAGAGGGCGCTGAAGTGGCGGAGCACTGCCGGCGCCGAGACGATCCGGTACCCGCACAGACTCCGGGCCTCCTTCGCCACTCGAATCACGACGTCGGCGACGTACTCCATGTGCGAGCCCGTGTAGAGCCGGCGTGGAATGGCCAGACGCACGAGCTCCATCGATGCCGAGCGCTCCGTGCCATCCGAGGCCAGTCCGAACATCGCGCTGCCGATCTCGCAGGCGCGCACTCCCCCTTCGACGAAGAGCGCGTTGGCCAGCGCCACCCCGGGATATTGCAGGGAGGGGATGTGAGAAAGGAGACGCCCCGCGTCGAGGTAGACGGCGTGTCCGCCCGGTGGATGAACAATGGGGACGCCGGCAGCGTCGATCTGCTCGGCGAGCGCGGCGACGGTGCCGACGCGGTGTTGCAGATAGTCCGCATCCACCACCTCCTCGAGACCTTGCGCAATGGCCTCGAGGTCATATCCCGCGAGCCCTCCATAAGTCGGGAAGCCTTCGGTGAGGATGAGCAGGTTCCGGCACTTCTCCGCCAGCCGGGTCTCGTTCAACGCCAGGAAGCCGCCGATGTTCGCCAGCCCGTCCTTCTTCGCCGACATGGTGCAGCCGTCAGCCAGGGAGAACATCTCCTGCGCGATCTCCTTCGGAGTGCGCTGGCTCTGTCCGGGCTCACGCTGGCGGATGAACCAGGCGTTCTCCGCAAAACGGCATGCGTCGAGAAAGAAGGGCTTTCCGAAGCTCTGGCAGATGCGACGAACCTCTCGCAGGTTCTCGAGCGATACCGGCTGGCCGCCGCCGGAGTTGTTGGTCACGGTCATCATGACCAGCGCGACCCGATCCCCCTCTTCGATCAACACCTGCTGCAACGCCGCGAGATCGATGTTCCCCTTGAACGGATGCCGCGACTCCGGCTGGCGGCCCTCATCGATCACGAGATCGCGCGCCTCGGCGCCGCGATACTCGATGTGGGCCCGGGTCGTGTCGAAATGAATGTTGTTGAGAACGAGGTCCCCAGGCTGCAGGAGCGACTCGAAGAGGATCCGCTCAGCCGCCCTCCCCTGGTGGGTGGGGAGGATGTGCTCGAATCCCGTCAGGTCGCGCACGACATCGCGGAAGCGATCGAAGGAGCGTCCGCCGGCGTACGACTCATCGCCCTGCATGAGCGCACCCCACTGCGCCGCCGACATCGCACCCGTACCCGAATCCGTGAGCAGGTCGATGGTCACGTCGCGGGCGCTCAGCAGGAACACGTTGTAGCCTGCTTCGCGGATGGCGTTCTCGCGCTGAGCGCGTGTGGTGAACGGGATCGGTTCCACGGCCTTGATACGGTACGGCTCCATCGGAAAGGTCATCGGGGGCTCCTCCGGAGTACCGGATCACCGGCTCCACACCGCTCATAGGCATTCACTTCAGTGATCAATTCGCGCGAGCGCGGAGGAAAGGCGTTGCACGGCAGGGATCGACGTCTGGCGTGCCAGCTGGCCCAGCTCACGATTCGACAGCCTTCGTCCCAGGTCGGACTGCGCGACAATGCCCACCAGAGTGCCGTTCTCGTCGACCACGGGCAGGTGATGGACGCGGTTCTCTTTCATGACCTGCACGGCCTCGTCAAACGACTCGTCCGGATGAATCACCACGAGGGGCGAGGACATCACGGCGGCCGCCGGCAATGCCGCTGCATTCCAACCCTTCGCTACAGCCCTCAAGGCGATATCCCGATCGGTCACGATTCCGATCACCACACCAGACCGGACGATCGGAATGGCGGCGCACTCGTATTCGAGCATCAGCGTTGCCACGAGGCGCAGTGACGTGGACGGATCGCAACTGGTCGGATCGTGCGTCATCACCTCTCGGACTTTCATGGCCTGTTCCCTCGGGCGCAGCCTACGACGGTCGCACCGCCAGTCGGTTGACCGCCGTTACCGTGGGAGGTGACCGGGCGCACAACGGCACGTGCGGCCGGTCATCCACAGGCAATCCGAAGGTGGCGACAATGACCAGGGAGGTTTGCCATGTGCCTCGGAGTTCCTGGTCAGATCGTCAGCATCACCGGCAAGACTGCAGTGGTGGAAACGTGGGGAGGGCGCCATGACGCCTCCCTGGAAGCCATGGAAGAGCCTGTTGCACCTGGTGACTTCATCATCGAGCATCGAGGCAAGGCGGTGCGCAAGATCCCCACGGACTCGGTGGCGGAGACGATCACGATGTACGAGATCGTCCTTCCGGAAACTGGTGGCGACCCGATCGATTGCGAAATCGAGAGAAATTTCGTGAATGGCCTCGCGACGGCCCCCCTCGTCGAGCGGAGAATCAAAGGGACGGTCGACCCGCATCCGATCGTCATGTGGGAACTGACACGCGCGTGCGATCTGCATTGCAAGCAGTGTGTGTCGGGCGCCGGCGAGTTCCGGGATGCGAACGAGCTCAGCACGTACGAGGCTTACAAGACGATCGACCAGATCGCCTCTCTGAAGCCGCGAGAGCTGATCATCACTGGCGGCGACCCGCTCCAACGCCCGGACCTTCAGCAACTCATCGACTACGCACGGAGGAGTGGACTCGACCCGGCGCTGGTCGTCAGTCCGACCTCGCTCCTCACAGTGGATGCCGTCGGCGGTCTCGAGCGCGCCGGACTGACGCATGTGATCTTCAGTCTCGACGGCTCCAACGCAGAGATGCACCAAACAGTTCACGGAGTACCGGGCACGTTCGCCGCGACGCTCCATGCGATGTATGCCGCGAAGTCCGCCGGGATGAAGCTCGAAGTGAACACTCTCGTGACGCGGGAGAATGCCGGAGCGCTTGTCGACATCGTGGCCCTGCTCCGGCCATTCTCGATCTCACGGTGGAACGTTCATTTTCTCGTCCCGGTCGGCGGGGCCACCGAGATCGATCCACTCACCGCAGCGGAGGCGGAGCGCGTCTTTGCCAGACTGACCGACATCCGCGGCCGTGAAGCATTCGAGATCCGCGTGGTCGAAGCACCTCAGTACCGGCGTTTCCAGTTGCAGAAACACCTCCGCGAGCGGCTGGATGGCTGGGCAGGAGCCGAGGCGTGGTCGGACTTCAGCGGATGCGAATCGGGCGCACCGGGCGACGACGATCCGCTCGACACCGTGGCTGCACTCGACACAGTCGATGGCCCGCGGAACTTCGTCTACATCTCCCACACGGGAGACGTTCGCGCCAGTGAGTTTCTGCCGCCAAGTGCAGGGAACATCCGCTACCGCGCGCTGGGCGCGATCTATCACCGCTCCGACCTCTTCGCCGCGCTGCGCGATCCTGCAAATCTGCACGGCCGGTGCGGGCGATGCGAATACCACCACGCGTGCGGCGGATCACGGGCACGAGCCTGGGCTTTGACGGGCGACCTCTTCGCCTCCGACCCGCTCTGCGCATACGAGTCCGGCGGCCCAGTGCCTGCAAGCTCGAGCGGCACGGAGGCGAGCGCCTAAAGGCCTGCGCGGCAGAATACCGCCGGCGCGTACGGTAGCCGGTGGTGCTGTCGTTGTCAGTTGTCAGTTGTCGCCATTCTTCGCCTGGACGGTCATTCCCTTCGCGTGCTAAGGATGACAGCGACGACGAAATCGTCGTGAATGATCCGGCCTAGGCCGTCTTCGCGGCTGTTGTCGGTTGTCAGTGGTCGGTTGTCTGCGGGGCTGTGGCTTCGGAGGACGTCCTCTCAGAGAACCGACAACCGAGAACCGAGAACCGACCGGCGCG
>JANMSA010001059.1:0-5913 GCA_031388865.1 Acidobacteriota bacterium
GAACCGCCGTGTGCGGACCCGCATGCACGGTGGTGTGGGAGGGGGAGGGCCGTGAGGCTCCCCCCTATCCCGATCCCGAAGGGCGGATGAGGGGTCCTCTCGTGGCCTTCATGAGGCTCGTCTAGGGTGGGGACCGTGTGTCGTCTTTACTTCCACGGCAGTCCTCTGCCGTTCGCTCGCTCGGGATGACAGTTTTGCGTGAGGACTCGCGATCCGCTCGGGTTACGGCCGGAGCTCGCGCGGCAGAAAACGCTCCTCGGGCGACGGGCCGCGGTGACGGAGCGACCAGCGCCGCGGCCGTACCGGCTCAGGCGCGCGTGAGCCACTCTTCGAGTCTGCGTGAAAGCGCGGCGGCGTCGGTGTCCGGCGGCGTGACGAGATAGCGATTTCCATTGAGAACCTCCACCGAGGCGCCCTGCGGCGTGCGCACGATCTTCGTGACATGCGCTCTGGGGATCGGGTATTCGCGAAGAAACGTCCGCACGATAAGGACCTCTTCGCGCAGTTCGATCTCCCGGACCTCGGTGCGCAGGGAACTGAATGCACCGATGAGAAAACCGATGGGGAGGAGCAGGCCCGCCCAGTTCGCGTGCAGGATCCAGAATGCGCAGGCGAGTGCGGAGAAGCCGGTAAGAAGAAGCGCGAGCGCGGCCACGTCCCGCGCCGGACGTTGCACACCGAAGACCCGGGGCTCGAGGGTCAGCGCGCCGGGCGCGGGGGCATCCTGGGCGTAGGGGTCTCCTGCGCCCTCCATTCAAAATCCCTGCTCGGTGTGCTCGCCGAACGTTTTCTTCAGCGTTGCGACGATCTCTCCGACCGTGCAATCGCTGCGCACGGCGTCGACGATGAGCGGCATGAGATTGGAGTTGGAGCGCGCGGCTTCGTGGAGACGCGACAGCGCCTCCTGCCACGAGTCGGCCCTTCCCTTTCGGAACTCGATCAGGCCAGCGACCTGCTCCCGCTCCACGCTCTCGTCGATGACCGTGATCGGGAGCGTGGACTGACCCTCTTCGATGAAGTCATTCACTCCGACGACGATGGCCCGTTTCTCTTCCAGCGCACGCTGTGCTCGATACGCGGAGTCGCCGATCTCATTCTGCATGAACCCTGACTCGATGGCGGCCGTGGCTCCACCCATGGCGTCGATTTTCTCGATGAGCGCACGTGCTTCACGTTCGATGTCGAGCGTCATCGCCTCGACGGCGTAAGAGCCGGCGAGGGGATCGGCCATGGACGTGATGCCGCTCTCGTACGCGAGCACCTGCTGGGTCCGGAGAGCGATCTTCACCGACTCCTCGGTCGGCAGCGCGAGGGCCTCGTCACGGCTGTTGGTATGCAGCGACTGGCACCCGCCCAGCACGGCGGCCATGGCCTGATAGGCGACCCGAACGACATTGTTCTCCGGTTGCTGGGCGGTGAGCGTGGACCCTGCGGTCTGCGCGTGAAAACGGAGCGCGATGCTGCGGGGATCTTTCGGCGCGTGACGTTCCATCATCAGCTTAGCCCACAACTTCCGCGCCGCGCGGAACTTCGCCACCTCTTCGATGAAGTCATTGTGAGAGTTGAAGAAGAAGGAGATGCGCGGCGCGAACGTGTCGACATCGAGCCCGCGCTCGACGGCCGATTGCACGTACTGAAGCCCGTTGGCGAGCGTGAACGCCACCTCCTGGACCGCAGTCGATCCAGCTTCGCGGATGTGATATCCGGAGACGGAGATCGTGTTCCACCGCGGCACCTCCTGCGCGCAGAATTCGAAGATGTCGGTGACGATTCGCAGCGACGGGGCAGGCGGGAAGATGTACGTTCCACGCGCCGCATACTCCTTGAGGATGTCGTTCTGGATCGTGCCGCTGAGCGTCGTCCAGGCAGTGCCCCGCCGTTCGGCCACCACGAGCAGCAGGGCCAGCAGGATCGCCGCGGGGGCGTTGATCGTCATCGAGATCGACACCTGGTCGAGTGGGATTGCATCGAGCAGCATCTCCATGTCCGCGATGGAATCGATGGCGACTCCGACCTTTCCGACCTCGCCGCGTGCGCGCGCATCGTCGGAATCCATCCCGATCTGTGTGGGCAGATCGAAGGCCACCGAGAGCCCGGTGGTTCCGCGCTCGAGCAGATAACGATAGCGCCGGTTCGACTCGGTAGCGGTCGAGAAGCCCGCGTACTGGCGCATGGTCCAGAGCTTTCCCCGATACATGGAGGCCTGAGGGCCGCGGGTGTAGGGAAACCGGCCCGGCTCCCCCAGATCGTCTGCGACATCGAACCCTCGCGCTTCGAGGTCGCGATCGGAGTAGAAGGGGGGCCGGTCAGTCATTCACTGGTAGTTTACGTTCGAGTGGCGCTGAGTTCGCGATTCGGGTCCATAATGATCACCATGCGCTTCAAATCTGCGTTCCTTGTGGGGATGTTGTGTCTTCTGGCATCGGCGGCTTCCGCGGGAATCACGAGGGTGGCCCCTGCGTCATTCACGCCGAGCGGTGAGGACTATCTCACCATCTTCGGGAACGACCTCCTGGGCACCGCGGGCACGGTCATCGTCTTCGACGGCTTGTACACCGTCGCAGAGCCGAACTACGCTTCCCCGACGGAGATCCTGGTCTGGGTGCCGGGTCCGGTGCTGGCCCTGGAAGGACAGCACTCGGTGGTCGTGCAGTCCATCGACGCCGCTGGTGTGCGCGTGCACGGGCCCGCGTTCTTCACCGTCGCGCTGCCTCCGTCCAGCGGGCCTCCTTCGATCTTCGTACCCGAGGCCGGGATCGTTGCGGAAGCGCAGAATGTCTCCGGAGCGATCGTCGATTATCAGATTTTCGCATCCAGCGCGAACGGGGCGGACCTTCCGGTCAGCTGCGCGCCTGCGTCTGGCTCTCAGTTCCCGGTCGGTTTGACGCGGGTGCAATGCTCGGCCACGGACTCCGGCGGGACGGCCGTGGAAACGTTCGCGGTCTTCGTCACGGACACTACGCCACCGGTCGTCACCGTTCCGGGGGACATCGAGAGCGAGACGCCAGTGATCACGTTCGCGGCGAGCGCCGTCGACAACATCGACGGGACACTTCCTGTAACGTGCACGCCCGCGTCGGGCTCATCCTTCGCAGTGGGACGCACGACGGTACGCTGTCTCGCCGTCGATCTCTTCAACAACACCGGGGGAGGGACCTTCACCGTTTACATCACGAAGGGACCGCCTCAACTGTTGCTCCCCTCTGACATCGGTGCGCATGCGTCAGGCCCCGCAGGAGCGGTCGTGACGTATGAGGCGACGGCAGAGGGTGGCGGAGTCGTCGGCTGCGCGCCGGCTTCAGGATCGACGTTCCCCATCGCGACCACCGTGGTGACGTGCACCGTCACCAACCCGCAAGGCACCGCTACAGGAACCTTCAACGTCACCGTCGGGGACTACCTCCCGCCGGTGCTCTCGGTGCCGTCGCAGATCGCGGCTCAGACGACCTCGCCGACCGGCGCAGTCGTAGTCTGGGTCGCTACAGCGATCGACGTGGTCGACGGCGACCGTCTGGTGGTCTGCGCTCCGGCGTCTGGCTCATTGTTCCCCCTTGGAACGACCACTGTCTTCTGTTCGTCATCGGACACGCGAGGCAACGCCAGTGAGGCATCCTTCGATGTGAGCGTCGTGCTCAGGCAGGACAACACTCCGCCGGTGCTCACTCTGCCAGCGACCGTGCGTGTCGCGGCGACCTCGGCGAGCGGCGCGGTCGTGAATTACGCGGCTTCGGCGCTGGACGCGGTCGATGGAATCGTTCCGATCCAGTGCACGCCGCCTTCGGGATCCGTCTTCGCCATCGGGACAACGCGCGTGAATTGCACGGCGTCGGACACGAGTGGCAACGCGGCGATCGGCTCTTTTGATGTCATCGTGGAAGACAAGACCCCGCCGGTGCTCACGCTGCCGGCTGGCATTCGCGTCGAGGCGACATCCCCGAGCGGTGCCGTCGTGCCGTACACGGCTTCGGCTCTGGACGCCATCGACGGAGTGGTTCCGATCACCTGCACGCCTGCCTCAGGGGCACAGTTTGCCATCGGTTCGACGCCCGTCAGCTGCACGGCGTCGGATACGCGCGGCAACAGGGCCACCGGCTCCTTCAGCGTGACCGTGGAGGACACGACCCCTCCGGAGATCGTCTCGATCAGCGCGTCGCCGAATACGCTCTGGCCGCCAAACCATCAGATGGTCAATGTTGTCCTGACAGTGGTCGCGGTCGACACCGCCGACTCTGCGCCGGCCTCTCGGATCGTCTCCGTTTCCTCGAATCAGCCGGTGAACGGCACGGGTGACGGTGACACCGCACCCGATTGGTCGATCACCGGTCCCCTCACGCTGCAGCTGCGGGCCGAGCGCGCGGGATCCGCCGAGCGGATTTACAGCATCGTGGTCGAGTCCACTGACGCGAGCGGAAATCGAACCTCCGCAATCATCACCATCCGCGTGGCTGGCTCGAAGAGCCGCGCGGTGCGTTGAGTCTTCCCACCTCGTGACCAAAGAGAACGGCGGGCCGCAGGGCCCGCCGTTCCGTTCTGCGGCGGCGCCTTTCCGCGCTCCACTATAATCGCGCCCCTTCGTCATGGCCCTTTCCGGCAACCTACGCACCATGCTCCCCGGGGATCTTCTGCAGTGGCTCGGCCTCGGGCAGAAAACGGGCACGTTGGTGGTGTCGAACAAGCGCGTCGAGAAGAAGATCTTCTTTCGGAATGGGCGCGTGATCTCTTCAGCGTCGAACGACCCACGGGAGTACCTCGGCCAGTTCCTCATGAGCCACGGCTATCTGACCGAGCCGGAGCTGAAGAAGGCCATGGAAGTGCAGCTGCAGTCGAGGATCCTGCTCGGGAAGATTCTGGTGATGATCGACGTCATCTCCGAACCGGACCTGCAGCGGTTCATGCGCCTCAAGGCCGAGGAAGAGATCTACGACATCTTTCTGTGGAATGACGGCGAGTTCCACTTTCTGGACGACGAGCTTCCGCAGATGGAGATGATCCCCCTCCAGGTCGACGTCACGGGGATCATCATGGAGGGAACCCGCCGCGTCGACGAGTGGGCCCGGATCCGCGAGACCATTCCCAACGAGGCGGTCATCCCGCTGCTGATGAAAGAAGTGGACTACGCGGACCTGGAAGAGGTGGAGGAGCCGATCGTTCGCGCCATCGATGGCAAGCGCACCATCGCGGACATCATCCTGGAGAGCCGCTCGTCTTCGTTCACCGTGTCCTCGACCGTGTCGTCGCTGGTTCGACACGGTTCTGCGCGTCTCGTCGATCCGACGACGCAGAAGCTGCAGAAGGTGGTCGAGGAGCAGAGCGTCGAGTTCAATGAGGACGATGAGATCATGTCGCTCCTCAGCGGCGCGCAGAACGCGCTGCGGCAAGGGGATTTCGAAAAGACTCAGCGACTGCTCCGCGCTGCGCAGAACCTCGATCCGGCACATGCAAAGGTCCGCTCGGCGATCAAAGGCGCGGAGACCGTGATCCTCGGCGAGCTGCGCAACCAGGGACTCACGGAAGGAAAAGTGCCGAAAGTCGCCATGGCGCTGGAGGAGATCACTCAGATGAACTTCTCCCCGAACGAAGGCTTCATCCTCTCTCGCATCAACGGCACCTGGGACATCAGCTCGCTGATCAAGATCAGTCCCATCCGGGAGACCGACGCCATGCTGATCTTCTACAAACTCTGGCGAGACGGCATCATCGCGCTGGAGTAGGGGGAGGTCGCGTGGCTAACAACTCCTGCACTGTCCTCCACCGTATGGATTCTCTTGCAGGAAATCCGGAAATACGATACGGTGCTGGGTCCATTAACCCCCTAATCATCAGTCCAATCAGTTAGAGCAGAGGTTGCCGAGGACCCGTTCGCGCTTTCGCGGTTCACCTGTACCAGCGAGGGGTCTATGTCCCAAAAGAGTG
>JANMSA010001124.1:0-2144 GCA_031388865.1 Acidobacteriota bacterium
TCGGCGCGACGTCGACGAACGAGATTCTCGCTGCAACGCGTGCCATCCCCGCCCGCCGTCTCCACGCGTTGATCCTCGGCAGCCGGCAGGACTCCCAGACCGCTCGCGCTCTCACGGAAGGCCGCGGCCGTATCGTGACGGTCCCGTTCTCGGACCTGCTCGCAGAGAGCGCCGCACAGGCCGCGGGCGCGCTGCGTCTGCCGCTCGGCGAGGTCGTCAGGGTCTCCGATCCGAGCGCAGAATGGATCTACCCGACGCGCTTCTCTGACGTCCAACCCGGGGACGAGCTCCTCGTCCTGGCGAAGAGTCGCAGCGAAGCGGCGCCGCAGTGGAGCGCCGCCACCGGAGGCGCGGTTCTGACATCGCTCGTCACGTCGACCTTCGAGCCGCTGCTGGAACGCGAAGCGCACCGTGCGTACCTCGACTACCTCGCCGGGCGCGAAGCCGCGGAATCTTCCGAAGCAGTCCGTCGTGCGCTGGGGGCGGAGCAGGTCCGGATCAGCGTGGAGCAGCGCGTCGTCATTCCGCGAACGACGATGCTCGTGCTCGAAAATGAGGGCGAGTACCAGCGCTGGGGAATCGACCGGCGCGCTCTGGCAGCCATTCTGACCGTCGGAGCCGGCGGGATCGAGCGAATCGATCGCCGCGCGGAACCGCCGCAGACCATCGCAATGAGACGTCAGATTCCGGTCACACTAACGCCGCCACCGTCGAACGTGTTCGCCGACGTCAATGCTGAGCGGGTGCCTGTACAAGCGATGAAATCCGCCGAGCCGGCGGCGGCCGAATCGGGCGTAGTGTCCAGGACGACGCAGGATGACATGCCATTCGCTCCGTCGATTGCGCCGCGGCGGAGGGTAGAGGAGAAACGGCAGGCGATCGACTGGACGCACCCCCCTCGCGTGACGCGCGAACAGGCCGGGGATCTGAGGAAGCGTTTGCAGCAGGACCCGCGCGACCGCGCCCTCTACAACCAGCTCAGCGACGCGCTGGTGGCCCTCGGCGACTGGCGCGGCCTGCGCGATCTCGCGCTGGCGTGGCAGCCTTTCGACCCGGAGAACCCGCAGGTGTACGAGATCCTCGGACTGGCGGCGGAGAATCTGGAACATCCTGAAGAAGCGGCACGCGCCTACGCGTCGCTCATCGAGCTGGCGCCGGCGAAGACGGAACTGCTGCAGCGAGCCGGCCTGCTGCTGGTTCGCGTCAAACACGCAAAACTGGCCGAGACGCCGTTGCGCCGCGCTCTCGAGCTGCGGCCCGATCGCGCGAACAGTTACCGCCACCTGGCGCTGATGCTGTGGCTCGACGGCCGCCCCGAGGAGGCAGCACGCGTGCTCGAGTCGGCGCTGGGACAGACCTTCCCGGCCTGGTATGGCGACGTCCATCGTGTCATTCGCGAAGAGCTCGGCTACGCGTACCGGAGCTGGGGCGCGGCGAATCCCGGCGATCGCGCGGAGATCGCCGATCGCGCAGCCGGCCGGAACATCGATCTCGATCGACGCGATGCGCTGCGCATCACACTGGCATGGGAGACCGACGCCAACGATGTCGACCTTCACGTCGTCGACCCGGCCGGCGAACAATGCTTCTACTCGAACAACCGGAACGGGTCCGGACTCGAGCTGTATGGCGACATTACGCAGGGCCTCGGCCCGGAAGTGATCCGCACATCATCCGCGGATCGCGGCACCTACCACGTCGGCGTGCGCTACTTCGCAGCAGGACCGATGGGCGTGAGCCGCGGCCTCGTGGTGATCATACAGGCCCGCAAAGGGACGGAAGCGACCGTCAAGGTGGTCCCGTTCCGCCTGGTGGAGGGCGGGGGAGAGATCCGCTACGTTGCGGGGGTGGAGATGGAGTGAGAGGCAGGGCTCAGGGCTCAGGGCACAGGGCTCAGGGCTCAGGACAAATCGGTAAGGTTCAGAACTCCTATAGCAGGATACCGGACGCGGCGTAAGTCATTGGAAAAGAAGGTTGGTCTGGGGCGTTTCGACCAGCAGATGATAGTGGTTGGTCATCTGCACCCAGGCGTGCCCCAGCCACCCATAGCACTGAACCGTCCGCTCCAGGATCTTGAGGAACAGGTTGCGATCCCCGTCATCGAAGAAGATGTCCTGACGGTTGACCCCTGGGTTGTACAAATG
>JANMSA010000729.1:0-10631 GCA_031388865.1 Acidobacteriota bacterium
GCGGGCGGCGGCGATGGCCAACGCCAGATCCTCGACTGTCGGCGCTTCAAACAGCTTGCGCAGCGGAAGCTCGACGTCGAACATGGCCCGGATGCGCGAGATGAGCTGCGTGGCGATCAGCGAGTGACCGCCCAGCTCGAAGAAGTTGTCGAAAACGCCGACCTTCTCCACGCCCAGCACTTCCGACCAGATGGCCGCGACCCCCTGTTCGATCTCATTGCGCGGTGCGACGAACGCGTCCGCCATCTCGGCGCGGCTGTAGTCCGGCGCCGGAAGCGATCGCGTGTCGATCTTGCCGTTGGGGAGGAGCGGGAACGCGTCCAGTCTCACGATCGCCACCGGCACCATGTAATCGGGCAGCGTGGTCCGGAGCGCGTTCTTCAGATCCGCCGCCAGCGGCACCCGATCGTGTTCGGCGATGAAGTAGGCCACGAGACGCTTGTCCCCCGGCTGGTCTTCCCGCGCCATCACCACGGCTTCCTTCACGCCGTCCTGGCGGGTGAGCGTCGCTTCGATCTCACCCAGCTCGATGCGGAATCCGCGGAGCTTGATCTGATGATCGATGCGGCCGAGGAACTCCAGTACCCCTTCGTCGGTCATGCGCACCAGATCGCCGGTGCGATAGAGACGCGGGCTGGTCCCTCCGATCGTGTTGACGACGAACTTCTCGTTGGTCATCTCTTCGTTGTGGAGGTATCCCACGGCCAGGCCGGCGCCGCCGATGAGCAGCTCGCCGGCCATGCCCACCGGCAGCGGTCGGAGCTCGGCGTCGACGACATACACCTGCGTGTTGGCCACGGGTCGACCGATGGGCATGTGCGTGCGCGAATCGCCGCGGGCGCATGTCCAGTATGTGGCGTCGATGGTGGCCTCGGTCGGGCCGTAGAGGTTCACCAGGTCTGCGCGCATGGACGCATAGAACCGATCCGTGACGTCGCCGGTGAGCGCCTCACCGCCGCAGAAGACGCGCCGGAGCGACGTGCAGCGCACGAACGACGGGTCGTTGAGGAGCATGCGCAGTTGCGTCGGGACGCACTGGAGCACGGTGATGCTCTCGCTGCGGATGGTCTCGGCCAGGTACGCCGCGTCGCGATGGCCGCCCGGCTGCGCCACGATCAGACGGCCGCCGGTGAGCAGCGGCGCGTAGAACTCCCACACCGAGGCGTCGAAGCTGAACGGCGTCTTCTGCAGCACGGCGTCGGACGGGCCGATCGGAAAAGCCGACTGCATCCACAGCATGTGATTGCAGATGGCCCGGTGGGGGATGACCACCCCCTTCGGCCGGCCGGTCGAGCCGGATGTGTAGAGGATGTAGGCGGCCTGCTCGGGATCGACCTCTATGGCCGGCGCGATCGTCGATTCGTTCGCGATGGACGTGCACGCCGCGTCGAGAACGATGATGGGCGCGGAGGTCGTGACCAGCATCTCGCCAAGGTGCGGCTGCGTGACGACGGCCGCCACGCGGGCGTTCTCGAGCATGTACGCGAGGCGGTCCTGCGGATACTCGGCATCGAGCGGCAGGTACGCGCCGCCCGACTTGAGGATGCCGAAGATGGCCACCACCAGCTCGAGCGAGCGCTCCATGTAGATCCCGACGGGCGAGCCGTTGCCGGCGCCGGCGGCGACCAGAGCGTTCGCCAGCTGGTTCGCCTTCGCGTCCAGTTGCGCGTACGTCAGCTGCGACGCGCCGAACACGACCGCGGTGGCATGCGGCGTGAGCGCGGCCTGCTGCTCGAAGAGACGGTGCAGACGATTGTCTGCCTCGAACGCGACGCCGGCGCCGTTGAACCCGACCAGCACCTGCTCGCGCTCACGGTCGCTCATCACCTGAAGCTGCCCGGCGGCTGCCTGCGGATCGGCGGCAATGCTGGCCAGGAGGACGTTGAAGCGTTCGATGGTGCGTTGGACTTCGGCGGCCGGGATGCGCTCTGCATCGAACGAGAAGGTCAGCTCGAGCCGCTCGCCGCGCTGCACGGAGGCCAGCATCAGCTTCGACTCTTCACAGGCGACCTCGAAGCGGTCGATGCGGAAGGTGGCCGACGTGCCGTAGCTCGCCGGAAGCTCGACGTGCGAGAACGCGAATGGGCAGTTGCCGCGCGTGGTGAAGACGTCGCTCCACTCGAAGCATTCCTGCCAGGCGACCGCTTCGGCGACGGCCGCGTCGACTCCGGCTAGTGTCGCCGCGAACGACTCCCGAGGGTCCAGCTCGGACTGCACCGGAAGCGTGCGCTCGAAGTGGCCGATGCAGTTACGCAGCTCCTCGTCCGGCCGCCCTTCCGACACGTAGCCGAAGAGCATGTGCGTCTCGCCGGTCATCTTCCACAGCAGGATCTGCCAGGCGGTGAAGAAAACGTTCCCGATCGCGCCGAGGGGAACGAGGCGGGCCACGAGCGAAGGATCGAGATCGATGGCGATCGCGTCCCGGCGGTACGACGTCGCCTTGCGCTCGAACGGCAGCTGCGCGTCGTCGGCCATGAAGCTCTTCGCGCGCCAGTACGAGCGCCCCGCCTCCGCCTCTTCCGATTCGACGATGTCGTTGAGCCAGTCGGAGGCGACGACGTACTGCATCGGGTCGTCGTCGGCGGTGATGCCGTCGTATTCACGCGCGATCTCCGCCACCAGCGTGGAGAGGCCGAGAACGTCCGCGCAGAGTGACGGCAGGCTGACGGTCATGACGTGGCCCGGCTCGGCGAGAGGGGTGATGGCGACGTGCAGCATCGGTCCGTGCTGTAGGTCGAGCGCGGCGCCGGCAGCCTCGGGAGCGGCATAGTGCACGCTCGCCGTCTCGCGGATGCTCTGCAGCGGCCAGGCCATGCCGGCCATCTTCGTGAACGCCGTGCGCAGGATCTCGTGGCGCTGCGCGACTCGCGCGATGGCCGTCTCGAGCGCATCGACGTCCACCAATCCGTCGACGCGGACGGTGCACTGCGAGCGACGCACGTGGCTCGCGCCGTTCTGCAGGACGCACACACGCCGCTGCTGAGGCGAAAGTTTGAAGCCTTCGATCATTTGGTTGCTCATGAAATGTCTCTCTTTCGTCTCTATACAGCGGGGTCGGTGTACGCCTCGCCCATGGCCGCCAGAATCCGTCGCGGACCGGCGTATGGGCTGCGGCCGTGGGCCACGGAAATGTTGTCGATCAGGATCATGTCGCCCGCTTCCCAGCGGAACATGACGGTCTCGGCGTCGTACGCGGCGCGGAGCTCGGCCGCGACCTCGTCCTCGACGGGCGAGCCGTCGCCGTAGAAGGTGTTGTATGGGACCTCCATGTCCGTCCACTGCTTGAGGAACTCCTCGCGCAGCTCGCGCTGGAGACTGCTCAGATGCCAGAAGGCGATGTGGTTGAACCACACCTTCTCGCCCGTGACCGGATGGATGCGCGTGGCCGGACGGATATGGCGGGTGCGCAGATGCTTGTCGTCCTTCCACTCCACCTCGACCTTGTTGTCGCGGCAGTACTGCGCCAGTACGTCCTTGTCATCGGTGTGGAAGACGGTCTGCCACGGGAGCGAGAGGCCGTCCCCGTAGTTGCGGACCAGCATCCAGCCGAGGCGCTCGAACTTCTCGCGCGTGGCCGGCGAGATGCGGTCGTGCACGCGGCGGACGTCGGCAATGGGCGTCTCGCCGCGGACTGGCGGAGCGACCACGCACGAGAACCAGAGCTTGGTCGGGTACGTGACGATGTACGACAGCTCATTGTGCAGCGCGATGGGATGTTCGGGCGGGAACTCCGTCGACGTGTACACCTTGTCCTTGAGCATCAGGCGCGGAGTGGCGCCCTCGGTGTAGGTCATGAGCCTGTCGGTGAAGGCGTTCACGCTGGTCTCGAACTTTTCGACCGTGTCCACGCCGAAGCCGCGGAAAAGAATCGCGCCGTACTTGCGGAGATTGCGCTCAATGAGCTCCTGGTTGTGCGGAGCCCACTCCTCGAGCCGGATCGGACTTTGCGGCCGGATCACCAGCGGAAGCGGACGATCGGGATCGAAGAACGACGTCTCGATCAGGGCGTCCTCCGAGACGCGGACCGCGACCGGCCGGGCAGCCTTGCGGGCCGCCAGCGATTCCTTCGCCGATTTCAGGGGGGAGGTGTTCATGAGGTGATGGCCTTCTCTTTCGGTTGGTGGTTGATTTTCAGCTTCCGTCTGGAGGCTTCTTTGAATTCACTCTGGCGGGCTTTCTGGTACTCGCGCTCGTGCTCGGAGAGGCTGGTGCGGAACGCGTCGAGGCGCAGTTCCGGCTCGGCGATGAAGGTGGCGAGCGTGAACTCGAGATGGCGCATCAGGCGCGCAATCGTCGTCGGCTTGAAGAGGCCGGTCTTGTACATGACCGCGTTCACGAACTGTCCTTCCTCTTCCTGGACGCTGAAGAGGAGGTCGAATTTCGCGGTCGTGTTTTCGTAATTCAGCGGGCCGATGGTCAGCTCGCGGAGCGAGAGCTCGACCAGCGGGGTGTTCTGCAGGACGAACTTGACCGAGAAGAGCGGCGTGCGGCTCGGGTCGCGCTTCGGGTTCAGCTTCTTGACCAGGAAGTCGAACGGAAAGTCCTGATGCGCGTACGCCCCCAGGGCGGTCTCCCACGCCCGTCGGACCACCTGGCGAAGCGTCGGATTGCCGGAGAAGTCCGTCTGCAGGACGAGCTGATTGACGAAGAAGCCGATGATCGATTCGGTCTCCGCCCGGTTGCGGTTGGCGACGTCGGTGCCGATCACCACTTTGGCCGCGCCGGTGTGGCAGTGCAGCACCGTCTGGATGCCCGCCAGCAGCAGCGGGAAGATCGTGACCCGCTCCTGCTGGCAGAAGCCCTTCAGTTTGGCCGTCAGCTCGCGACCGATGACGGCCAGCTTCATCGCGCCGCGATCGATGTAGTGCTGCGGGCGCGGGAAGTCGGTCGGGAGCTCGAGCTCGGTGACCTGCGTCCCGAGGTGATCGAGCCAGTAGCGCCAGTAGCGCTCGAGCGTGTCGCCGGAGAGGTGATCGCGCTGCCAGTCCGAAAAGTCGGCGTACTGCACGTCCAGCTCCGGCAGCGGAGACGGCTGCCCGCGCCGCTCCGAGTCGTAGAGCGCGACGAGCTCGCGAATCAGCACGCCCACGGACCAGCCGTCGGAGATGACGTGATGCATCGTCAGGAGGAAGGCGTGATCGTCCGGCCCGAGGTCGAGGACCGTGGCGCGGAAGAGCGGGCCGGTGCGCAGATCGAACGGCGTGTGCCCTTCCACCGATGCCAGCCGCGCCGCTTCCGCTTCGCGCTCGCTTTCCGGCAGATGGGTGAGGCTGATGCGCTTCAGGGCCATCCCGGCATCGGCCTGTCCGATGACCTGCATCGGCTGCTGGTCGCCGTTCTCGCGGAAGGTCGTGCGCAACGTCTCGTGGCGGCGGACGATCTCGTCCAGGCAACGCCGCAGCGCCTCGTAATCGAGAGTGCCGCGCAAGCGCAGGGCGCCGGGCATGTTGTAGGCCGCGCTCTCCGGCTCGAGCTGCCATAGGAACCAGAGCCGCTGCTGTGCGAACGAGGCCAGCGCTTCATTCGACTCCCGTTTGCGGGCCATGATCTTCGTCGGCGCTTCCTCCGCTTTGCGCGTGCGGAGGGTGCGCATCAGCAGTTCCCGCTTTTCGGGCGAGAGCTGGGCGATGCGGTGTTCGACGGGACGGCCCGGCTGTTCTTCGGCCTGTGCTCGCTCGTCGCTTCGGACGAGGACCTGCTCGCGCTCTCCGCTCATCAGGCGCTGAATCGCGGAGAGAGACTGCGATGGATCGTCGGCCACCGAGGCGAGCAGCCGCTGGAAGTCGGCCAGCATCCGCGCGATCGTGGCCTCGTTGAACAGGCCGGTGTTGTACTCCAGCGCACCGGCCAGACCGTCCGTCGACTCCTCCATCGACAGGGTCAGGTCGAGCTTCGCCGTGCCGCTGTCGATCGGCATCAGCTCGCCGCGCAGCGGTCCGAGTCTGATGTTCTGATCGAATCGCTGCAGCACGAAGGCCACCTGCACGAGCGGCGTCTGCGCCAGCGTGCGCTCGGGCTTGAGCTCGTCCACGAGCACCTCGAACGGCAGTTCCTGATGCGCGTACGCGCCGATGGCGGTCTTTCGCACGCGGGCGAGCAACTCGCGAAAGGTCGGATTGCCGGAGAGATCGCCGCGCAGCACGAGCGTGTTGACGAAGAAGCCGATCAACCCTTCGACGTCGGCGTGATTGCGCCCCGCCGCCGAAGAACCGACGAGAATGTCGTCCTGACCGCTATAGCGATGCAGCAGCACGTTGAACGCGGCCAGCAGCGTCATGAAGAGCGTGGCGTTCTCGCTCCGGGCGATCTCTCTCAGCCGGTCGCCGAGCTCGCGCGGCACCACGAAGCGGAGCGTCGCGCCTTTGGTCGTCCGGACGGGCGGGCGCTGGCGGTCGAGCGGCAACGGCAGCGTCGTCGGTGCGCCGGCGAGCGCCCCCCGCCAGTACGCGAGCTGTTCGGCCAGCACGCCGTCTTCCAGACGCGCACGCATCCAGGCCGCGTAGTCGGCGTACTGAACGGGGAGCGGTGCGAGCGTCTCCCCCGCGTACGCGGCGCCGAGCTCGCGCAGGAGGATGCTCGTCGACCACCCGTCGCCGGCGATGTGATGCAGGATCACCGCGAAGACCTGCTGCTCCGGCGCGACGGTGATGAGCAGGGCCCGCAGCAGCGGCCCGCGCGCGAGGTCGAACGGCTTGGCGGCCGCCTCGGCGATGGCACGCTCCGCATCGGTGCCGGCGTGTTTCGTCAGCGCGATGCGCGGCCATTCGCCGCGGCGCTGCACCGGCTTGCCGTCGATGACGACGAACGTCGTCCGCAGCGCCTCGTGACGCTCCACGAGCACGTTCACCGCCCGCTCGAGCGCGTCCGCATCGAGCGGCCCGCTCAGACGCATGGCCAGCGTCTCGTTGTATGCCCCTCCCGGAGCGAGCTGCTCGACGAACCACAACCGCCGCTGCGGGTTGGAGAGCGGCTGGTCACCGGTCGTGCGGGCGATCGGCATCCGCGCGACCGCGGACGCCTGGCGCGCTTCCTCGACGCGTGCGGCCAGCGCGGCCAGGCCGTCGTCGTTCATCAGATGCGCGAGTTGCAGTTCAACGCCGAGCTGGCGCTCGATCGCGCTCTTGAGCTCGAACAGTTGCAGCGAGTCCAGCCCGAGCGCGAACAGCGGCGCGTGCAGATCGAGGTCGGCGGCGTCGCGGCCGAGCAGCCGCGCGGCCATGCCGGCCACGCTGGTCGTGCCGGCGCTGTCGAACGAGTCCGTCGACGGCCACGTCCACTCCGCAACCACGTTCAGGGAACGCTCCAGATGAAGCTTCCTGGTCAGGGTGCGCTGGATCTTCCCGCTGGTGGTCTTCGGGATCGACCCGGTCCTGATCAGCACGAGCGTATGCAGTGTTACCTCGTGCTCGTCGGCCACGCGACGGCGGATTCGCTCCGCCACGTCCTCGTTGTCCTCGCCGCGGTGCTGGCGATCGACTTCCTGCACGACCACCAGACGCTCCACGCCGTCGACCTCGATCGGGAACGCCGCGCCGCAACCGGCCCGCAGCGCGGGATCACTCTGTTCGACCGTCAGCTCGATGTCGTGCGGGTAGTGATTGCGCCCGCGGATGATGATCAGGTCCTTGCGGCGGCCGTTCACGAACAGCTCGCCGCGATCGAGGAAGCCGAGATAGCCCGTGCGCAGGAACGGGCCTGCGTCGGTCCCGGCCAGGCGCGCGCCGAACGTCTCGGCGCTCTGCTCCGGCTTTTCCCAGTACCCGCCGGCGATGCTCGGACCGGAGATCCAGATCTCGCCGCTTTCGCCGTCCGCGCGCGGCCGGCGCGTCTCCGGATCGACGATGACGATGCTCTGGTCGGCGATGCTCGTGCCGCAGCCGACGAGCGGTGCGCCGCCGTCGCGGGGCACGCCGCGTCCGGTCTCGAGCGCCGCGGCATCGAAATGACGCACGTCCGGCTCGTTCGCCTTTCCGCCGCCGGACACGACCAGCGTTGCCTCGGCCAGGCCGTAGCACGGATAGAAGGCGGTCCTGCGGAAGCCGCTCGGTGCGAAGGCCTCGGCAAAGCGGGCCAGCGTCGCCGCACGCACCGGCTCCGCGCCGTTGAAGGCGACGCGCCACGAGCTGAGATCGAGCGCCGCCTTCTGCTCCTCGCTGACGCGGCGCACGCAGAGGTCGTACGCGAAGTTCGGTCCGCCGCTGGTGTGCGCGCGGAACTTCGTGATGGCCCCGAGCCACCGCATCGGCTGCTCGAGGAAATCCATCGGTGACATCAGCACGCAGGAGGCGCCGGTGTAGATACCGTGCAGCACCGTGCCGATCAGACCCATGTCGTGGTACATCGGCAGCCATCCGACAATCGTCGACTCCTCGTCGGCGTCGAACAGCGTGCAGATTGCCCGCTCGTTGTGCATCAGATTCGCATGGCTGACCATCACTCCCTTCGGCGTGCCGGTCGAGCCGGACGTGTATTGAAGGAACGCCAGCTGTTCGGCGCCGGGGCGCGTATCGGGCCGCGCATCGGCAGCCGGAAGCGCATCGGTGGCGATCCGGCGGATTCTGCCCAGATCTGGCGCGTTGTCCAAGAGCGACTCGCAGGCAGCGAGCACCGGCGCCGACGACAGAATCGCCGCCGGTCGCGCGTCGCCGGCGATGCCGCGCAGCTTCGGCAGATCACGTGCCGGACGGGTCGGATGCGGCGGATACGCCGGCACCGCGATCACGCCGGCATAGAGGCAGCCGAGAAATCCGCCGATGAAATCGAGACCTGGCCGGTAGAGCAGCAGAGCGCGATCACCGGGCTCGGTGTACATCCGCAGGTGCGCGGCCACGGCATGTGCCGCGGCATCCAGTTCCGCGTACGACAGCGTCTCCTCGGCGCCGGAAGCGTAAGAGAGAAACCGGTACGCGTTGCGCTCGGGACTGCTCGCGGCACGAGCTTGCAGAATCTCCAGGATGGAGGAGGATCTCGACGCGATCACATTCGATTTCATGCGGCTCCTGAAGACATAAAAGTTCCATATGGGTTCACGCTTCGGCACGAGCTTCCGGCGCTTGGCGACAGACCTCCGGCGGGGACGCTCGTCAGCGGGAACGCGGCTGCCGGGCGGCGGCTCGAGATGGTTGGAGCGGCGGTCTAGGGGGACGGCTTAGGGGGAGCGACTGGTCGAGCCGGCATGGTGCGCAACACGTCGCGAAGCCACTTGCGTGCCGCTCGGTCAAATGGACGCTCGAAGCCGTTGACAACGTATGTCGTCTTGCCGTTCTCGATCGTGAGACGGCGCAACGACTTCCCGGTACGCTCCTCAATCGTGGCCGATGCGTCCGCCGGAACGGCGATGACGTCGTCCGACTTTGGATCGATGCGAACGTCACCGGTGAAACGCGCCTCGATGCTTCGCTGAAGATGCTTGTAGATGTACTTCGCACATTCAGGCACGCCCTGACCGTCAGCAGTCATACATTGGACGGTGGCCGGTGGCTGTGGCGGAACGGGCGGAACAGTGAAGAGAGGCACGGTGAATCTCCTGGGGCTGATGCGGCGGGCCGGCCGTCGGTAAGGGTAGAAAGATGTACTGGTGTATGGGTCGCTTTCCGTTTTGTTTCATTTTTAACCGATCTGTTGAACTTTAATTCCACGATTATGGAAGACCAAGCGAGCACGGGCACACAAGCAGTCGAGTTGAATCGCGTAACGGACGGTCCTATCGCTTCGTGATCGCTAATCGCGTGTTTCAGCAGTGGCGGCTCGTCGCTTACGACTTCGCGCGCCGCCGGCTGCAGGATGTCCGCTCAGCCCCGATGACCGGGAAACCGGCCGGCAATTCAACGATCGTCCCGCATGACGCGGCAGGCGCCGCAGTATCGATCGGCGCCGTGTACACGTCGGAGCTCGCGAACGGCCTGCTCCTGCGATGGCACGTCTATCGTCCGCGCCTCGGCGATCGCGGTCGTATGGGCCTTCGCCGCCACCGGCCCGCGACCAGGGAAGAACTCTCCTGTGGTACCGATCCCCCGCTCGACAAGTGCATCCCGACCAGACGCCTCGGCATCGTGAACAGTCTGGTCGGCTTCGCGCCGCTCAGACCGGCGGAGTTCGTGCTTCTCAGGATCCAGCAGCTCGCCGGCCAGAATCGGGCCTGAGGCCGGCACGGCGCGGGGCACTGATGGGCTGACATCAGCGCGCTCTTCGCCGGCCCGTCCGGCACCGGGAAGACCATGGCCGCCGGGGTGCTCGCAAACGAGTAGCGGCGCTCATTTTGCGAAGTCTGTACCGCTTCATCAGCGGTGCGGCAATTGCAAAGTGGCGGACGCGCTCGACCACGCGCGTACAGGAGCGACTGATGAACTCTCGCGATGGCGGTAAGAAGAAGGGAGCAGCGCAGAAGAGCAACAAAGACGCTGTCGAGCCCGCGTCTGTAGAGGTGCGGCCGGCTTCCCCATCGATGACCCCGCAGAGTCAACCTGCGAACCCGGACCTGGCCGCAGGCCAGTCGTCCAGTCCAGCGCGGCCAGCGAATCCGAAAGCAGCTGACCTCGGCCTTTTCAAAGAGGAAGGCGCCGGGCAGGTCCTGACCACAAATCAGGGGACGCGCGTGAACGACAACCAGAACTCGCTGAAGGCAGGCGAGC
>JANMSA010000042.1:0-2579 GCA_031388865.1 Acidobacteriota bacterium
AGTCGTCGACCCCTACGCCGAGAACCGCACAACGGGAGCATTCATCCTGATCGACGAGTCGACGAACGACACTGTCGCCGCCGGGATGATCCTCTCCGCCTCGAGCTGACCGAAGCGCTCAGGCGAGAGCACGCTCGCCCAGGCGATGTCCTCGCCGTCAACTAGCTATCAAGCCTTGACGGCGCGGCAGTGTAAGAACAGTGGGATGCGTTGCCAGCGCCGCGTTCTCTCTTCGCGAATCGCGCTTTCCGGAACGGCTGGCTCTCGGATGCGTTCGATGAGAAGCCCGGCTTCGGCGAGAGCGTCGGCGTAGCTCTGCAACGGCCGATGCTTGCTGACGAACGTCATCGTCAGACCGTCCCGTGCAAGCGAGTCCTCGTAGAAGGATTCGTCCAGGTACGACTCTTGGATCACGAAAGCAGCGTCTGCTGTCGGGTCATTGAATCGTCCGATGGAGTTCATGGGATGGATCACGGCGAAGCAGAAGCGTCCGCCCTTGCTCAGCACCCTTCCGCACTCCCGGACGGCGGCATCTAACTCATCTGTGTCCTGCAACGACATGAAGGCCACAACGCAGTCGAAGCTGTCATCCGGGAAGGGCAAGGCAGCCGCATCGGCTTCTTCGAACGCGATCTCCGGGTAGGCGGAGCGTGCTGCTTCGACCATCATCGGCGAGCGGTCGATCCCGACCACTGTGTGCCCTAGCTGGGTCAGATCGTTGCTCACCCGACCGTCACCACAGCCCAAATCGAGCGTCTTGCTGCCGGGCGTTGGCACAAGCGGAAAAAACAAGTCCCTGTGAAACTGTGGGTAGCTGTCATGTCCCGGAGCGCGTGCCCACGCAATCCACTTGGCGGCGTGGCTGACCCACGCAGCCCGCAGGTCAGCGTCCTCTAAACGCGTGCGAGATGACGGTTGATCGCTACGTCTGGCCATCGGTAAGAATCTAGCTCCTCCGCGCTCAGAGGTCATTCCCGAACACTGGCTCAACCAGCCATGTTGCCGCCGGTACGCTCCTTCCCGAAGTAGGGACGTAGCTCAGAGCCGCGATCACCGGCCTTGGCGTCTTAGCAGCGTCTAGTCGCGCTCCCGAGCGCGGCGAAGCCGGAGGTACCCGGGGGTAGCGTCCCGGCGTCCCTGCTTCGACACTCCGCTCGGTTGTAGAGATGCTTACGCGCCGGGTATCGCTCAGGCGTCATTCCCGAACGCTGGCCCAGCCAAGAGTCCACTAGGCTGCCCCATGCAATCCGCCCGAGTCGCCGCGACCTTGCGAGGCTAGTGAGTTCGCTAATCGCGCAACTTGTCCGTCGGCTGCTGGTCAATACGGCGGCGCTCATCCTCTGTGATCTCGTCCTCAGCGGTGTCAGGATCGACGAACCGTCTGACTACCTGCTCGGTGCGCTCGCCATGGAGATGCCGACTCTGATTTGGATGCTGACGACGAGGCGATGGAGCCTCGACAACAGCGTGCTGTGGAACTCGCTGCCAGGGCGGATCGTGGTGCTCGCGTTCCTCCTCGTCGTGCCGCTTCTGCTAATGACTGCGTTCCCCGCGCTCCTGACCGCCGAGTGGATCAGTCCTGGCATGGCGATCGACGGTTTCTGGACATATCTCGCCGCATGCGTGATCACTGCTCTGCTCACGCTCGTAGCGGGAAAATCCATTCCCCTGGCGTACGCTCGCGGCTTCCTCCGTGCCGCCGAAGGAAGTGCCGGCGCCCCTCGATAGTTCGGGTCGGGATGACAATCGCTCATGTGACATTCCCCAACGCTGGCCCAGCCAAGAGCCGAGTACCGCCACCGCTCGCAGACGAACTGGCCTCTCTATCCTCGTCTGCGTGGAGTCTTCGGAGCCGCATGTGTCGCGCCTCGCCGACCGGCAGATCGCCGCCTTAGCCGAGCTCGCCTCCCTTCTCGATTCGGGCGGCTTCGACCATTGGCTTTTTGGCGGCTGGGCCGTCGACTTTCACGTCGGCGCTGTCACCCGCAGCCACGACGACATCGACCTGGCCGTTTGCGCCGACGACGCGGAAGCGATCCACTCCGCGCTTGGCGCGAACGGATGGGAGCACAGGCCAGCTGCCGACGAGGACGGCGGAACTGGCTACGCGCGGGACGGCGTTCGCGTCGAGCTGACCTACTTGGCCAGAAGCGAGAGCGGGGAGGTGTTCGTCGTCCTCCGTGATCGGAACGTCCTCTGGACGGAGTGGCCGCTGGGAGACGGGGTACTCGGGCTCCACGGTGCGCACATTCGCGTCATCCCGCTGGAGCTATTGAAGGATGGGAAGTCCAGGCCACGCGACGACCCCAGCGAGGCGGCGGTCGACCGTGCGGATTTCGACGAGCTCTCGCGGCTTGCCCCCTAGGAGGGATTGGCGAAATAGACGTGTAGCCTCTTTTCGTATGGACGCCGAGGAAGCACGACCCTTGACGGACGCGGAGGCTGCTGCCCTTAGCTTCATGCTCGCGCCGGACTTTCCGGGCTTTGAGCAGCTACGCGCGCAGGCTGAGACCGCCCGCGTGATAGCCCGCTGCGGCTGTGGGTGCGCGTCGATAGACATCGCAGTTGATCGAGCAACC
>JANMSA010000065.1:0-10351 GCA_031388865.1 Acidobacteriota bacterium
CTTGAAGACTCGAAGACTCGAAGACTCGAAGACTCGAAGACTCGTAGACTCGAAGACTCGAAGACTCGAAGACCCGAAGACTCGAAGACTCGAGGCTCGAAGACTCGAAGACTCGAACACCCGTAGACTCGTGGACCCGGGAGCGTCCCGCCGGCCCCTATGAGACTATGAGACTGTGAGCTTATGAGCCTCCCCGGTCCCTCGAAGTCTCGAAGACCTGAAGACTCGAAGACTCGAAGACTCGAAGACCCGACCCGCCGGGTGGTATTCGTGAACCGCTACTTCCACCCCGACCACTCCGCGACCAGCCAGATCGCTTCCGATCTCGCCTTTCATCTGGCCGCACGCGGATGGGACGTCGCCGCGATCACCGGCCGGCAGCGCTACGACGACGCGTCCGCGCGGCTGCCTCGATCAGAGACCGTAAAAGGAGTGCGCGTCGAACGCGTGTGGTCGACGCGCTTCGGCCGTGCAAGCCTGGCCGGACGCGCCGTCGACTACCTGACTTTCTACGCGACCGCGTTCCTCGCCATTGTCCGTCACAGAACAGCCGTCGTCGTGGCCATGACCGATCCGCCGCTGCTCTCCGTCATCGCCGCGATCGGCTCGCGGCGTGTTGTGAACTGGGTGCAGGACCTGTTCCCCGAGGTGGCGGAGGCGCTCGGAATCCGGGTGCCGCTCGTCCGGCGCCTGCGCGACTGGTCGCTGCGTCGCGCGAAAGCAAACGTGGTCCTCGGCGACCTGATGGCCGCGCGTGTCCCGAAGCCTGTCGTCATTCATAACTGGGCTGATGAAGCCCTGCGACCCCTTTCCTCGCCAGACCGTGGATCTCCAGCGCTGGGCGCCAGCGGGTTCACCGTTGGATACTCGGGAAACCTCGGTCGCGCCCACGAGTTCGCAACGATCCTCGGGGCGATGCGGGAGTTGCCCGGCATCCGCTTCGTCTTTACCGGCGGCGGCGCTCAACTGGCGGCGGTCCGGGATGCCGCTCCGGCCAATGCGGAGTTCCGCGCCTACGTTCCGCGTGAGCGATTGAGCGAGAGCCTGTCGGCCGTGGACGCGCATCTGGTGTCGCTGCAGCCGTCGCTGGAGGGGCTCATCGTTCCCAGCAAGTTCTACGGGATCCTGGCCGTGGCCCGTCCCGTCATTTTCATCGGGGCCCGTGATGGCGAGCTCGCGCGCCTGATCGAGGCTCATCGCTGCGGGACCGTCGTGGACACGCGAGACGTCGACGGTCTCGTCCGCGCGATCGAGAGCCTCGAGCGAGACCGCAGTGAGGCGGCGGCGATGGGAGATCGCGGGCGGGCGCTGTATCTCGACCGGTTCTCGCCACGACACGGATTTGCCGCCTGGGAGCGCGTCTTGGAGGAGAGCGCCGCATGACCCGCCCAGCCCGGCTCGGGAATCTGGCAGCGGTCGCGATTCTCTGTGCCATTCTGAGCATCCTGGCGCTCGAGAATCGCGCCCTCCTGCGCGATCAGAAGTTACCCGACGGCGTCGTGCCGGCGGCACAATGGCTGGCGTCCCATCCCGCGCAGTGGCAAGCCGCCAGCGCGATCTCCGACGCCGCGCTCGACGTTCCGTCGCCGAACCGTGTCGCGCTCTGGCGCGCGGCCTATGCGCATGCGAAGTTTCTCGCTCCGCCGCTCACGGCTCCCAACGAGGCTTTCGTCCGGGCAGGAGTCTTTCACTGGTACGAGCTCGACGGAACCAGTCGCGCCGCGGTTCTCAACGCCGCCGCGCCACTGATGCGGAACCCTGCGTTCTTCGAGCGAATGCACATCTCGTTCTGGCAGCTCACGACCGACCTCTCCTGGCTGCGCCGCGTGGCGCCGGAGACGCCCGCAGCCCGCGACTCACTGAGGGCCCTTGCGCTCTCGCGCGGGCTCTTCGACCAGTACCGCGTTCTGCGGGAAGACTTCCGCCGCGCCACGTTCCGGGCATTCGAGACCGCACGCAAACAACCAGATCCTGCGGCGCTGCTGAACCTCCTGCCGAACCAGCTCGAGCAGGCAGACGAACCGCTCGTGAAAGGCATCCTGGCAGAGCTTGACCACCGGCCCTTCGATGCGACGCAGATGAACGCCCGCATCGAGCCGCTGGTGACCTACGCGCTGAGCCATGACATCCAGCCGCTCACCGCAATCGTCGCGCTCCTCGGCAGCCGCACGCCCCTGCTTCGTGACGTGACGCGAGCCCGCGCCGCGGTCGAGCTCAACGATCCTGCTCTGGCGACCCGCATCGAGTTGACCGCCGCGGTCGCCGGGTCCTCGGAATGGGATCCGTACTATTTGGACCGCGCCCGTTTCGAAGCGCGTCGCAGAAAAGCGTCGTTGGCCGAGGCATACATCGCCCGCGCCTCGCTCGGCGGAGTCACTGTGCCCATTCTCGCCGCGGCCGAGGAAGTGGCCACGCTCCTCGGCAGGAACGCTCAGCCTTTCCACGCAGAGCTGGTCGCGAGGGCACGGGCGCCTCACGTGTGGAGTGGAACGTGCGCCGCGAATGAGCTGTGCTCGACCGCTACCACGAGCGCGTACGTTCTGGACGGGACGCTCGAGCTCGACTTGAGGGTCTTGCAGTCCGACGAGATTCCGCCTTACGTGGAGATCTACGTCGACGACGCGCTCGTCGCTGAGGGCCCGATCCGCGAACCGCGCGCGTTTCGGGTGTCAGTGGCAACGGGACTGCGAGAGATTGCGGTGCGACTCGTGAACAGCCGCACCCGAAACGGCATTCAGCGCCGCGTGCGTCTGTCGTGATCGACCGATGCCACAGCGGCGCCGAGGATCGCGGCGAGGGTCGCCGGATTCGACGGGATGAAGAGGTTGAAGTCGAAGAGCGCATGCACCATGGCGATGCTGAGGCTCAGGAGCGCGGCGGTCTGAAAAGCGCGGCGGACCGACGTCAGCTCGCGTGATCCCTGGCCGAAAGTCATCCTCGCGAGAGCGGAATAGCCGCCGACGAGGGCGACCAGGGCGATGACCAACCCGACGGTGCCGGCCGTCACGGCGATCTCCAGGTAATCGTTGTGCGCGTGATGATAGAACTGCCCGTGATTGCGGTCCTGCTCCATCCATACGACGCTTCCGAAGGTTCCCAGGCCGCTGCCAAAGACGGAGAACCTCTGCCAGAGTTCTCCGCCTGTCTCCATTGCGAGCTTGCGGCCGGCGGCGTTCTGGCTCACGTCGCCAGGCGTGAATCGGGACACGGTTCGCTCGGGGCCGAGGAAGAGAGCCAGTGCCACCACGAGCGTCAGCCCGGCCGAACAAGCGAGCGCCACGCGAACCATGCGCCGGCCCGGCAGCATCGCAGCGACGGCGATCATCCCGGCTGCAACGGAAATCAGAGCGCCCCGCGACTGAGACAGGAGGATCGCTGCCAGGCACGCCACGGTAGCGAGCACGGTGAAGCCGGCGAGCAGCACGTGACGCTCTACCAGCATGGCCAGGCGCGCCAGAACGGGTGCGTCTTCGCCGCCGGCCTTTCGCCACAGCGAGGCGCCGAGGAAGAGTGCCATCGGCAGGACGATCGCTATGTAATGCGCGAAGTGGTTCGGGTTCACGAACGTCCCGGTCACCCGGTCGAAGATCAGCCGGTTCACCCACCCCCAGATTTCATAACGCTGCAGCGCCGCTTCGCGCAGTCCGTAGAGCGCCTGGAAGAGCGCGGCCGCGCAGAGGACCGTCGCAAGCGTCCGCCGTCGGGCGTGGTTGCGGATCAGCAGTGCGGAAGTCAGGAACGTCGCCACGATCGCGGCCAGCCGGAGCCACTCGACCGCCGTCGCCTGAGGATCCGTAGTGATCGGCCACGCACTGCGCGCCGGCACGCCCGCGAGCGTCGCCACCCGTGAGGCGCCGCTCCAGATGGCGAACGATTCCGGCGACAGCGCGCGCAAGAGCGCGGGACTCAAAGGGACGAGTTGCAGGGCGGAAACAGCGAGAAAGAGCACCGAGCCCGCAAGCCAGATGTTCAGCGGACGCGTAGGCATCGCCGTACTGTTTCTCCCGCGCGTCGTGTAGAACCGGATCGATGCGGCGGCGGTGCAGAGCGCCAGCGGGACGACGATCAGCGGCAGCCGCGCGACCTCCACGACTGAGCCAAATGGCATCGGCAGCCACACCAGCCAGGTCAGGAGTAGTACGAGCAGTGCACGCTCTGCGGGTTGGACCCAGCGACTCGGCTGCATCGGTGTAACCTCATTGTAACGGGGTCACTGCAGGGTGTGTCGCGTGTTACACTTCGCCGCAGGTCCGAGCGCTCCAACGATGGAGGTATGTGCGTGGGTGTGGTGAAGAAGCGCCTGATTTGTCTGGCGGTAGCGATTGCTGTTCCCATCGTGGCCGCCGCTCAGCAGAACCAGCTGCTGCGCGACCGCGATCCGGATCTCGCAGGAGCGAAGAAGCTCGCTGCCGATCTGCAGCGGGCGAATTTTCACTACCGCTCCCTTTACGTACTGTCGCGCTTCCGGATCTCAGACGCGGGCTACACCGAGGGGGGCTTCATCCCGACAGGCGACCAGGACGGCGGCGTTTCACTGTCCGTCGAGGCCCCGCACACCCTCTACTACGTTCCGCACAAGAAGGTGATCTTCGGTGTGCAGGCCGTCCCCGGCTACAGCTTCTTCCGCGAAAGCGACAAGCAATTCAACTACCTCCTCCGGGCCGATGCACACTTCCTGTTGAACCACGTCTACCTCAACGCGTACGCAATCCGGGCGGACCAGTTGCGGGCACACGTCGCGGACATCAACCGGCTCGCGACTGCTCGCGAAGACGAGATCGGCCTGACCGGAGAGCTCAAGTACTCGAGCCGCACCAGCGCACTGTTCACGGCCCGCCAGCGCGACACTTCCTATCCCACGTCGCGGTTCCAGCCCGACCGTGGGGCCGACGCCGTTCGCGTCCCTCTCGAGGTGCTCAACAGAAAGGAACGGACCGGACGCGTTTCACTCCTGCACCGGACCTTCCCGCGCACCTCGCTCTTCGCCAGCGGGGAGCTCAGTGACTACGAGTTCGTCAACAAGCGTGCTTACGACAGCCGGCGAACGCTCGTCGGCGGGGGTGTCGCGTATGACGGCGGCAGAACGCAGGTGCGTCTCGAGGCCGGACCGATGAGGCTCGACTTCAAAGATCCTCTTCAACGCGACTACTCCGGGTTGACCGCACAGGGTCGGGTAACCCGCACCGACGGCCGCTGGACTTACAGCGCAGGCGCGGATCGTGATCTGGGCTTCAGCGTCTTCCTCGACAACGCCTATTACGTGGCGACCTCAGGCTACGTCGGCGCCGACTACACCGCCACGCGCAAGATCACGCTCCATACCCGCGTCAGCGGGGAGCGTGACGAGTATGAGACCCCCGTGCTGGGACGCGAGCGCACTGATGATATCTCCTTCTCCAGCATCGGCTTCACCTACGCGGTCCGGCACGTGAGCGCGGGGGTGGACGTGGGTTGGTACGAGCGCCAGTCCACAGCTTTCGGCGACGAAGCGTCCGGAATACGCTACGTCTTCCGTTTGTCGTTGATCCCGTAATCTGTTTGTGCGCGTATAAACCCCTAGCTTTGAACGGCTTGCGTTTCACAGCAGACTGACGGCGCAACCACGTGAGCGTCACGGGCGGAACGGTAAGGTCCACACGTTTTGTCCCAACATCGAGAGTCAGAGTGCAGCCGCCAGAGCGGCTGAGCGCGGTATCGGGCCTTGGAGAGATGATGAAGCTGCAGCAACTACTGGTCACGTTTCTGCTCATCCTGGCATCCACCGCCGCCGGGCAGGATCTGCCCATCCTTTCCACCGATGCGCCTGTCGGCCCCAGAGACGTGCTGAAGATCGTCGTGCTCGAAGACCCAACCATCAGCACCGAGCGCGTCACCGTCAACGATGACGGCGTCATCCCGCTGAACGTGGTTGGCCGGGTCCAGGTGGCCAGCCTGACCTCCACGCAGATCGAAGCGAAACTGAAAGCTCTTCTCGAGTCGAACTTCCTCGCGAAAGCAACGGTATCGGTCCAGGTCGTCGACTTCGCAAGCAAACCGATCTCCGTCGTCGGCGCCGTGGTACGCCCGGGACTCATCGGCGGGAGTGGCAACACGACCCTCATTCAGGCGCTCACGCAGGCCGGTGGTCTGATCGCCGGGCACGGGAAAGAGCTCTACGTGCTGCGAACCGGACGCAACGGCCTGTCCGAGCAGGTTGCGATCAACATCGACGATCTAATGGTGGCGGGCAAGCCGGAACTGAACATCCCGCTGTTGCCGAACGACCTCGTGAACGTGCAGATCGCGACGCCCATCGCGGTCTACATCATGGGCGAGGTGATGAAACCCGGAAAGCTCGAGTTCCGCAGCTCCCATACCCCAACGCTGATCCAAGCCATTGCCGCGGCCGGGGGTCACACGGACCGCGCGTCCAGCAACCTGGTCATCAAGCGTATGGTGAACGCGAAGCAAGTCACCATCAAGGCCAACTTCCGCAGGATCCTCGACGGAAAACAGGTCGATGTCCTCCTGCTGGACAACGATACGATCTACCTGAAAGAAGCGATTTTCTAGTGTAGTGACTCGTTAGTTCCCTGCCATTATTTGTGGTGCGGAGAGGTCGTAGGCAAGGCGGCACGACGAGGCGATGCGGTGTCATCGTTGAGGAGTGCCAACGCCGCATACGGCCTTTCATGGCCGCAAGGAATGGCAAGGAACTGATGAGTCACTACACTAGGGCGCACCGCGAGCGTCATCGGTCGCCGCCCGGCGCGCAACATGCCGGTTTCCAGCCATGGACCTGAACACGCAACAGGAGATTCACCTTTCCCACTACTGGAACGTGATCCGGAAGCGCTGGAAGATCGCGGCCGCAATTCTGATCCTGGTGATGACGGCGACCTTCCTCGCCAGCTACTTCTCGAAGCCCCTTTACCGCTCCACCATCCAGCTCCAGATCGAGCGCGAGTCGAACACGATCACCATCGAAGACATCTTCGGGATCGCGGCATCCGACCAGGAGTTCCTGCAGACCCAGTACGTGCTGCTCAAGAGCAAGGGACTCGCGCTGCAGGTCGTCGACGACAACAAGCTCCAGAACGATCCGGAGATCTATCCACCGGGGACTGCGGGAAAGACTCCTGCGGAAATACGGATGATCAAGGAAGGGATCGCTGGCTCTCTCCTGGGTAGCGTCGAGGTCGCGCCGGTCCGAAGTACCTCTCTGGTACAGATCTCTTACGTCGGGACGTCGGCCCGCGTGGCGCAGAAGGTCGCCGAGGGCTGGGGTGAGGCCTTCATCCGCCAGAACATTGCGAAGAAGCTCGACAGTGTGGCGCGCGCGAGCGACTTCCTGACGGACCAGATCGCTGCGGTGCAGTCGGACCTGGACGTCGCAAGGAACGAGCTGACGGAGTACGGCCGCAGCCGCGGCATCCTCTCGATGGAGGGCGGCACCGAGAACGTGGTCATGACCACGCTCACGCAGATCAACACGGACTTGACCAGCGCTCAGAATGATCTATCCACGCGGCAGGCCGCGTTCAACGCGCTGCAGCGCACGTCACCCGAGGCGATCGCGTCGGCCGATCCCGCGGTGGAGCGCCTCTCCGAGGAGCTTTCCCGCCTGCAACGGCAGTACAGCGAGCAGCTCACCCGTCTGCGCCCAGGCCATCCGGAGATGGTCAAGCTCGACGACCAGATCAGCAAGGCACGCGATCAGCGTGGCGTCGCAGTGAAGCAGGCATACTCCAAAGCCCTCGAAAACGCCCGCGCGGAAGTCGGAGCGGCATCGTCACGCGTGGCCTCGCTCACAGGGGCCTCTCAACGCCAGCGCGGCGAGGTGCAGCGTCTGAACGTGGACGCCGCCAAGTATCTCGACCTGCGCATGGGCGTGGAAACCAAGCAGACCATGCTCGGGACGCTGCAGAAGCAGCTCAACGAGACGCAGGTCGCGGCGCGCCTGCGCGGCTCCGCCACCTCCAACATTCACTGGGTCGATCACGCACCGCTGCCGCGCGGCCGCTTCAACCTTTCCATGAAGCGGAACCTCCAGAACGCCTTCCCGCTCGGCCTCATGCTGGGCCTCGCGGCCATCTTTTTCCTCGAGTACATGGACCGGTCCGTGAAAACGCCGGAGGATCTCGAGCGCGTTACGAAGTTTGCTTCGCTCGGTGTGATTCCCGCCGCCGGAACGATGTCTCGCCAGTATGGCTACGGCAATACGTACGGACGACCCGCGCCTCGCCTCCGTGCCGTGGACCCGGGCGACCCCGAGAAAGAGGCGGGGATCGAGCTCGTGCCGCATACCGACGCACGCTCACCAATCGCCGAGGCGTACCGGGCGTTCCGGACGTCATTGCTACTCGCGTCGGCGTCTTCCCCCAAGATCATCGTGATCACCTCCTCGTTCGCCCGCGAAGGAAAGACCACCACGTCGGTCAACCTCGCCACCGTGCTCGCGCAGATGGGCAAGCCGGTGCTGCTCCTCGACGCCGACCTCCGCCGCCCGCGCCTGCAGAAAGTCTTCCCCGGACGGACGAATCTGGGACTGGTCAACTACCTGGCCGCGAACATCCCGCTCGACGATGTCATCCAGCCGACGCAGGTGCCGAACCTCTCGGTCGTCCTGTCCGGACCGATCCCGCCGAATCCTTCCGAGCTTCTGGCGTCCGACCGGATGAAGCACCTCATCGAGGAAGTGCGTAGCAAATACGCGTACGTCATCTTCGACTCCCCCCCCGTGCTGGCCGTGACAGATGCGATCGTGCTCGCCGCGCTCGCGGACGGTGTGGTTCTCTGCGTTCACGGCGGAAAGACGCCGCGGGAGCTCGTCCAGCGATCCGCTGAACGCCTCCGCCAGTCGAACATCGTGGTCCTCGGCGCGATCCTCAACAACCTGGATCTGCATCAGTACGGCTACACGTACCGCAAGAGCTACTACGACTATTACGACTCCAACGAGGATCAGGCGGAACGCAGCCGGAAATCGTCCTAGCTGGCGCTCCGATGATCGACATCCATCACCACTGCCTCCCGGGCGTCGACGACGGCCCGAGCGAGCTCGACGAGGCTGCGGCGATGTGCCGCGTTGCTCTTGACGAGGGGATCGAGACCATCATCGCCACTCCACACGTGTTGCGAGGACGGTGGCAGCCGATGTCCATCCCTGAGCTCACGGCGCGATTGGACGAGCTGCGCTCACGCGTCGGTGATCGACCCCGACTGGTCCTGGGATCGGAGTATTTTTTCGGCCACGACATGGTGGAAGTCCTGGAGAGTGGGACCACGATCGTCCCTCTCGCAGGAAGCCGGTATGTGCTGATCGAGTTCGCGGCCCACGCCGTCCCCCCGCATCTGGAGCAGCCTTTTTATCAGCTGCAGCTGGCAGGATGGGTTCCGGTGGTTGCGCATCCGGAGCGGAACCTCGTCTTCCAGAACAGCCCGGACCTGGTCGAGTCCCTTCTTTTCCACGGCGCGAAGTTGCAGATCACCGCGGGCAGTCTCACCGGGGACTTCGGGAGGAAAGCGAAGGCGACCGCGGAGACGCTGCTGCGTCGCAGGACCGTGCATTTCGTCGCCACAGACGCCCACAACATCACCAGACGCCCGGTCAGAATGCGTACAGCCATGGCCATTCTGCAGGAGCTCGTTGGCGATTCCGTGGCCGCGGCCCTCACTCACGACAATCCGCTCGCAGTCCTGGAGAACCGGCCTCTGGTGTACGACCCCGAGCCCATCCCGGAGCCGGAAGGCGGATTTTTCACGCGGCTGCGCTCGTTTATCGGGCGATAACACGTACAATTTCGAGGAAATCATGAAAACACCTGCCCTGATCGCCGTCTGTGCGCTGCTCGCTGTCTCCTTCGCGGCCCCCGCGTCCGCACAGGTGAAGAATGCCGTCGAGCACACGCCTATCTCGTGCATCCGGGCCGGAGAGCTGCCGCTCCTCCAGGTCACCACGGATGCTCCCGGTGAGCTGCGCGGTTACTTCCGCCGCCTCAACACTACGGACTGGTGCTCGGTGGAGGGTACCAATGACGGGCCGCTGTCGCGCGTCGTCCTCCCGCGGTTCGAGGCCGGTGATGAGATCGAGTATTTCTTCGTCCTCATCAGCGGCGCGCGCGTGGAAGGGCGCAGCCCCCGAATCTATCGCGCACGCGTCACCGCCGAGTGCGAGACCGCCTCGGCGCGCCATCTGATCCGCCTCTCGATGAACTGCAGCGAGGAAGCCCAGGCCATTCCGTCAGCGCTCGGCGCCGGCTTCCTCCTCGGCGAGATCACCAAAGGCAATCCTCCGTACGCTTCACCGGACCGGCCGGTACGCAAACAGTAGTCCGGCCGGTACGCAAACAGTAGTCCGGCCGGTTCGCAA
>JANMSA010000068.1:0-2013 GCA_031388865.1 Acidobacteriota bacterium
GAGGAGATCACCGGCGGATCGGATGTCGTGCAGCTCGGCACGCGCGAGATGAGCTCGCGTGCGTACGTCTCGCGATTCAATTTCTCCGGAACCGATCAGCAGAAGAAGGTCAGCGCGCTTTCCGGTGGCGAGCGCAATCGCGTGCACCTCGCGAAGATGTTGAAGGAGGGCGCGAACGTGCTGCTCCTCGACGAACCGACGAACGATCTCGACGTGAACACCATGCGCGCGCTCGAAGAGGCGCTGGAGAACTTCGCGGGCTGCGCGATCATCATCAGCCACGACCGGTGGTTCCTCGATCGGGTGGCGACACACATCCCGGCGTTCGAAGGCGACAGCCGCGTCTACTGGTACGACGGAAATTATTCCGAGTACGAGGAAGACAAGCGCAAACGCCTCGGCGCCGAGGCGGAGCAGCCCCACCGGATCCGCTACCGGCAGCTCAGCCGATGAGTGGAGGTCAGGCGCCCTCGCCTGTCCCCTCCATGGCGATTCCAAAAACAGACAGGCGGGGGCGCCTGGCCTCCACTCAAATTCAAGAATCCGCTGTCCGGTTACAGATCTCTGAATTATCGGTGACGGAGTGGCGTACCAAAAACCTCCTAAGTGATACCACTGTCACGAGTTAACCACTTTATGTGAGTAGCGTCAACCTTGCAGTAGAATCTGCCACCTTAACCAATCTTCAGTTGGGTCCACTCGCAGCGGATTCAAAAACAATAGGAGGAAGGATGAAGCGGTTTCTACGCTTTTCGATGCTTTTTGCGCTGCTTCTCGTCGTAGCCACTGCAGGATTCTCACAGGGCACGACGAGTGGGCAGCTTACCGGTACGGCAACAACTGACGGCGCGCCGCTTCCCGGCGTGACGGTCGTCGTGACGTCGCCGTCACTGCAGGGAACACGCACGGCTGTGACCGGGGAGAGCGGCTCGTACATCTTCCCGGCTCTGCCGCCGGGAGAGTACACCATCCGATTCGAGCTGGAAGGCATGCAGGCAATCACCACGCGTGCAAGGCTCGGACTGTCGCAGGCCAGCCGCGTCGACGCGGAATTGCGCGTGGCAGCGGTGGCCGAGGCGATCACCGTTACGGCACAGGCGGCGAACGTACTGGAGACGACGGAGGTTTCCACCAATTTCACGAGCAAAGCAGTGGATAACCTCCCCATCGGACGAACCATCACCGCGGTGGCGAGTCTGGCACCTGGAATCTCGGAGGAGGGCCCTAACAATCAACTCATGATCTCGGGCGCACCCTCGTACGAAAACCTCTATCTGGTCAATGGCGCGGTCGCGAACGACTCGGTCCGCGGTCAGCCGGAGGCCGTCTACATCGAAGACGCGGTGCAGGAGACGACGATTCTCACCGGCAACGTGTCGGCCGAGTACGGCCGTTTCATGGGCGGCGTGGTGAGCGCCATCACCAAGTCAGGTGGAAACAATTTTAGCGGTTCGTTGCGTGACAACGTCACCAACGACGACTGGACGCGTCTGACGCCGTTCGTCGGCGAAGCCGCCAAGGTCGACAAGTTGAGTCACGTCTATGAGGCGACGCTGGGCGGCCGCATCGTGCGCGACCGTCTGTGGTTCTTCGGCGCCGGCCGGCTACGCGAGTCGGAGACGTCGAACACGACCATCGGCACGAACATTCGTTTCACCCAGCCGCAGAAAGAGAACCGATGGGAAGCGAAGCTGACCGGGCAAATCACGCCCCGCCACGCCCTCGTTGCCTCCTATCTCGATCGTCTCACCGAACAGACCAACAATACCTTCGGAGCGATCGTCGATTTGCGCAGCCTCACCGACCGCAAGCTTCCCAACACACTGGCCGCGCTCCACTACAGCGGCATCATGTCGCAGAACCTTCTGATCGAAGCGCAGTACAGCGAGCGTAAATTCGCATTCGTGGGCGGCGGCGCAACCGAGCGGGACCGCATCTTCGGCACGCTCCTTCGCGACCTCTCCACAGGCCGTCGCGCCTGGTCGCCCACGTTCTGCGGTGTCTGCAGCGACA
>JANMSA010000080.1:0-2477 GCA_031388865.1 Acidobacteriota bacterium
GGTCGTCCTGGTGATCCAGTCCCTCCACGAGCACGACCTTGAACGGATACCCGGTTGGTGACGCGCGCGGATCGTGTGAATGCGCACGCGGCCCTCGGCGACGCCGGCGAGCACCTTCGTCCTGAGCTCCGGGGCGAGCCCGGATTCATCGCAGTAGGCGAAGAGGGTGCCGACCTGTACTCCGGCGGCGCCGGCAGCGAGGGCGGTGCGCAGTCCATCGGGCGAGCCCGTGCCGCCCGCCAGTCCACCGTTGGCATGTCGTACGCGCTCACGCCGAGTATGGCGATAAAGCTGGCGTTCCAACGCACGGCGAACACGGTGGAGGATGATACCCGGTCCGTGATCTTTCAGGTGGCAACGGGCTTCTGACCAGGAGGAGGTTGGACATGCGATTCACGACGCGTTGGATACGGAGCCTCTCCGTTGCGGGGGCGGCGGCCGCACTCGTCGCGTGCGGAGCACCGCGTCCGCAGGGAGGGGCGCTGGCCGCGAGCGCGGAATCACGCGAGCCCGCGAAGACGGCTACGCTCGGCCGCGCGGAGCTCTGGGGGGTGCATTGCGCCCGCTGCCACAATCTTCGCCCGAGTGCCGAGTACAGCCCTGCGCAGTGGTCTGTCGTGGTCAACCATATGCGCGTGGTGGCTGACATGCCTGGCGAGGACTACCGCGCACTCCTGGAATATCTGGCGGATCGCCAGCCGGCGACGAAGATCACGCCCTCCCCCCGGGGTGAAGATCGCGGCAACGGCTCACCATAGTTGCATTCCGCGAGCTGCGGAACATCCCTGTCGGGAGAATCGCGGCAGGGGGCGTCGGACATCCGCCGACAGGAATGGGGCAAGAGCCCCTACAGATTCCTATACGGTAGTACACTAATGTAGCTGGAGTCTTATGTGGCCGTACCCATCCTGCTGGAGATTTTCATGTCTCGCAATCCGCTCGCGCTCGCGCTGCTGGCCAGCACCATCATCCTTGGGGCGTGTGTAGAGAGCCCTTCCGCCCCCGCTGATCCGAACGCGCGTCGTCCGACGGTGCTGCGCATTGTGCCAGCCAGCGCGACCACCGGCGTCGATCCCACGAAGCCCGTGACGATCACCTTCAGCGGTCCGATGATGACCGGGATGGAAATGCTTGTCGTCCTGCACGAGGGAGCAGTGACCGGTCCGCAGCTTGGCGGCACCGCCCGCTGGTCGGCCGACCGGACCGTGCTCACCTTCACGCCGAGCGTGACCCTGGAGGCGAGAGCGACCTATCTCCTGCACCTCTCACCCGGCCTTCAGGGTGCGAATAGGCAGATGATCGACCTCGCCGCCTGCACGACGCTCGGAGGACGGTATGTGAGCGGCGGCATGATGGGCTCCGCCGGCGGCATGATGGACGGCCAGTGGGGACCCGGCATGATGGGAGCGGGTTGGCAGGCGAGCGACGGCACGTGGGGCATGTTCTTCACCTTCACCACCGAATGATGGGGAACGGGCCAGTCTTCCAGGCGGAGCACGCCGCGCGAGCTGCCCGTTTCGTCAAGGTCTCTGGTCCAGCACCTCTCGCACCTTGCGCGTCAGCGACATCGCGGCGAACGGCTTGCCGATGAAATGCGCGCCTTCGCCCAGCACATCGGGGTGCGTGACCGTATCGTCAGTGTAGCCGGACATGAAGAGGATTCTCGTCTCGGCCGCGAGTTCCGCCGTGCTGTTGATTACGGTGAGCAGGTTGTTGAAGTCGTGGGCGATACCGCTCGCGAGCTGGCCCACGCTCTCCATTTTCTGCGCCTGGAGAAACTGGGACTCCAGGAGCTTGCGTTCACTGACGTCGCGCACCGCCGCGGCGACGACCATCTCTCCGTCCGACGTCATCGGGCTGAGGCTGATCTCCACGGGGAACTCCTCCCCGGTCTTGCGCACCGCACGCAGATCGCGTCCGGCACCCATCGCGCGCGGCTCGGCGGCACTCCGCACATAGCCTTCCCGGAGCACGACGTGGTTCGTCCGGGCATGCCTCGGTAGCAGCATCTCCACCGGCTGGCCCACCAGTTCCGCCCGTGTCCAGCCGAACATCCGCTCCGCCTGGCCGTTTACCAGCGTGATGACGCCGTGCCGGTTCGTGATCACCGTCGCGTCGGGGGCGGACTCGAACAGATCCGCGAAGCGCCGCTCGCTCGCACGCAATGCGAGTTCCGCGAGCCGCCGTTTTCTCTGCCCCTCGGCTTCCCGCAAGGCCCGCCTGATCACGGGTCCCAATCGCTCCAGCCTCTCCTTGAGCAGGTAGTCCGTCGCGCCCAGGCGCAGGCACTCTACCGCCTGCTCCTCACCCTGCGAATCGGACACGATGATCACCGGCACGTCCGGCTGCTTCTCCTGAGCCAGCGTCACGGAAAGACAGCCGTCGTGGCCCGGGAGGTCATTGCCACACAGGATGACCTGAAAAGAGCCCCAGTCAGAGCGGCTTCGAACTGTTTCCAGTCGTGCGCGCGGGTAATG
>JANMSA010000137.1:0-4729 GCA_031388865.1 Acidobacteriota bacterium
CGCGCCGGCGACGCCGAGGCCCTCTCCGCCGCGCGCGTAGGAGCGTCCGCGCTGCAGCCGTGCGCCGAGAGCGCCTCGGCCCGGCCGGCACGCCCGGGTAGGTTGAGGTCCGCTCGCTCGAGCGCGGAGCGAATGTTCTCGGAAGGATCGCTACTTTCGACCCAGATCAACAGATATTCTTGTTGCAGAGCCGCATGGAGAACAAGCATCTTGTAGGAAGAGTCTCATAATACTGAGTTCTCGAAGTTCCACCGGTGGGGCTGGCCGTACAATTCTATCTGGCAAGAGGGGGATTCGTAACGAAAACGAGCTGCATGTCAGTACAGCCCAGCGCAGTTCTTCGGCAGATTGCCAGAAACGAGCTCACTCGAAGGGCGAAAGACTCTTCGGACTCCGCTGCTGTCCTCTCGGCGGGCGCTGGCGCCTGGGATGACTTTGCGGCCGTGATGGTGCCACTGATCGGCCGGAATGGTGTGGACGGCCTGACGACCCGGGCGGCGCATCTGGCGCGTCGCGATTTGTCTCTGCCGATTCCTCAGGGAGCGGACGTCCTGCGCACCGATTCGGACCATGAGATTTCCTGGCTGAGGAGAGTCGACGAGTCCGAAGTGGCGGCAGCCACGGAAGTCATGCTCGCCACGCTGGCATCGCTGATGATTACCTTCATCGGCGAATCGCTGACGATGCGTCTTCTGCGAAAAGCGTGGCCGGGTGGTTTCTCCGCCGGCGTATCTGAAGGATCACAAACATGATCAAGAAAGCAGCGATCCGCAAGCTCCCGACGGGTGTGACGGGGCTCGATAAGATCCTGGGTGGCGGGATCCCCGAGTTCTCCTTCAACGTGATCGCCGGGGCTCCCGGGTCTGGCAAGACCACGCTGGCGCAACAGATGATGTTCTCGCTGAGCAGCACAGAGCGCCCGGCGCTCTACTTCACGATTGTGGGCGAGCCGCCTTTGAAGATGCTGCGGTATCAGCAACAGTACTCCTTCTTCGATCTCGATCGGGTGGATGAGTCCATCCGTTTCATGAACCTGAGCGAAGAGCTGATCAGTGGCGGTCTCGACAAGGTCCTTCGCCGGATCGTTCATGAAGTCGAGGTGGCCGGTCCCGGAATCGTGATCGTCGACTCGTTCCGGACCATCGCGCGCTCGTATGCGAAAAAGCTCGACGGCGATCTCGAGCTCGATCACTTCGTCCACCAGCTGGCCATGGACCTGACCACCTGGCAGGCGACGACGTTTCTCATCGGCGAGTACCAGCCGGAGGACACCGAGCGCGACCCGGTCTTCACCGTGGCGGACGGGCTGCTGTGGCTCTATCAGAGCGTCGATCGCAACTCCATGGTGCGCAAGATTCAGGTCCTGAAGATGCGCGGGCAGGGACCGGTCCCCGGGCTGCACACCATGCGCATCACCGATCACGGAATCGACGTCTTTCCGCGGGTGATCGTCGGGGCGGAAGAAGAAGCGGAGACAGGCGCGAAAGGTGGGTCTCTGAAACGGCTCTCGACCGGGATCGCGGGATTGGACGAGATGCTGGGCGGCGGCATTCCCTCAGGGCATTCCGTTCTGCTGGCCGGCCCCTCGGGCTCGGGCAAGAGTGTCGTAGCGACGAAGTTCATCATGACGGGCGTCGAGAATGACGAGCCGGGGGTGATCGCCGTCTTCGAGAAACGGCCCAGCAAGTACTCGGAGAGCCTTCCCGGTGGAGAGCCATTCGAGAAGATGGTTCGCGACGGCCAGGTCGGGGTGATCCACACCCGCCCTCTCGACCTCTCCATCGACGAAATGCTCTATGAGGTCATCGAAGAGGTTCGCCGCTACAAAGCGAAGCGCCTGGTGATCGATTCGCTTTCCGGGTTCGAGCTGGCGCTGGCGCCGACGTTCCGCGAAGACTTCCGGGAGTCGCTCTACAGGATGGTGGCCGTGATCACGTCGATGGGGATCACCATGCTCATGACGGCGGAGCTCGAAGATGCCTATACCGATCTCCGTTTCAGTCCGCACGGAACGGCCTTTCTCACCGATGCGATCATCATGCAGCGCTACGTCGAGCTGGACGGCCAGCTCGATCGCGTCATGTCCGTGGTGAAAGTGCGGGGCAGTGCGCACAGCAAAGAGCTGCGGGAGTACCAGATCACCGATCAAGGAATCGTGGTCGGGAAAGCGCTGCAAGACTACGAGGGTCTGCTGCAAGGCAGGCCGGTACGGACGGACGGGAAGAAGAGGAAAGTTGAGCGTCCCAGGGTCACAGATGGCTGAGCCAGACGACAAGAGCACTCGCGAGGAACGACTCACCGCCCGGGAAGCCGGCGTGGAGGCTGGCGAGGAATTGCTTTCCGTCCGGGAAGCCGGCGTGGAGGCGGACGAAGAGCGCCTTCGTGTGCGTGAGGAAGCCGCAAGGCAGATACGCCTCGAGTTCGACGAGCTCGTGAACTCGCTCCGGGAGGCCAACGAACATCTCGTCACCGCCTCTCTCCGGGCGGAGGTGCTCGCGGAACAGATGACGCGGCTCTACGAGGAGGCGACGTCGGCGATCAAAGCGAGAGACGACTTTTTCGCCTTGATCTCCCACGAGCTCCGAACTCCGCTGACGTCGATCTCGGGATGGGCGGACCTGCTGCAGATGGAGCCGGACCCCGCCACGATCGTTCTGGCAGCCAGATCCATCGCCATGAGTGCCTCGCTGCAGGCGAAGCTCGTGGATGACCTCCTCGATGTGTCCAGGATCCTTACCGGAAAGTTCGACATCGTGATGGCTCCGATCGATCTGCGAGACGTCGTCGACGATGCGGTCAGTGCCGCCAACCCGACGGCGTTCGCAAAAGGACTGGGCATCCGAGTGAAGGCGGAGTCCGTCAACATCATGGGCGACGAGGCGCGGCTCCGGCAGGCCATCGGCAACCTGTTGTCCAACGCCCTGAAGTTCACGCCACCCGGTGGCCTGGTCGAAGTTTGCCTGGCCGTGGACCCATCGGGTGCTTTCGTGACCGTGGAAGATTCGGGCGAGGGCATTCCACCGGAGTTCCTCGAGGCCGTGTTCGACCGCCTTTCCCAGGTCATCCCCAGGCGTTTCGGCGGACTCGGCCTGGGCCTGGCCATCGTCAAGCGCATCGTCAATCTGCACGGAGGCACCGTGTCTGCTACCAGTGACGGAGTAGGCAAGGGAGCGGTGTTCCAGATCCGCCTCCCTGTCGCGTTAAGTATCAAAGTGGGGTCAGACCCCAATTGATCCTTACGCAGCGACTCGCTCCTCACGACGTAGACTTCTCCGCCGATGGACGACTTCATCGCCGCATTGCCGAAGGCTGAGCTGCACCTGCACATCGAGGGCACGCTCGAGCCGGCTGGCGCGGAACTCGTTCGAGGCCAGCTTCGGCGTGGTTGCTGGCTAGTTACTGGTGCATTGAGTTGCTGGTTGCTAGTTGCTGGTTGTCTGCGGTCTCTCGCGAGAAGCCACAAGCAACCAGCAACCAGAAACGAGCAACGCCGTGCCGGCCTAGTCGGGGATGACGATCTGCGACCACGGAAGCTTGCGGACGGCCATGACCTGGTCGTCGATGGCCTGCTGGGTGGCCGTGTTGCCGAGAACGCGCTGAATATAGGCCGTCTCGGTGGAGACCAGACGCTGGGACAGCAGACGCAGCGCAGCCTTGGCGATGTTCGTCTCCGAGACCGTGAACTTCGCCTCAGTCACCTTTTTCTTCTTCGTCGCTACCACTTTCATTTGGCCTCCAGATGGGGGTCGCTAAGACAATGGTACTCCGACGAAGTGGCTTAGCCCAGATCGACGGAAAGCCGAGGAGGGATGCTCGACGGGGACCACAACGTCACAGGCGCCTGCGGAATTCTCGTTTCCGGGATAGCATGCCTTCATGCATGACCTCGAGGGCACAGGATACGCGGTCGCCGACATCGTACTGGCAGACCACCAGTGCCAGCACATCGCATCATCGCTCCCCGGCGTGGTCGGGGGACGCGGCGGAGTCAGGAACCTCATCGGCCATCCCACGGTCATGCAACTCCTGCAGCACGAGCGTTTTGGAGCTTATCTCTGGTCGATTGTCGGACGGGACCTGGTCGCTGTCAAGGCCACGCTTTTTGACAAGTCGGTGCAGGCGAACTGGCGCGGTCAGTGGCATCAGGACCGAGCCATCCACGTGCGGGAACGCATGGATGTGGCCGGCTACGGACCGTGGTCCATGAAGGCTGGGGCGCTGCACGTCGACGCACCGGCTGAGGTTCTCGCGCAGATGCTGGCCGTGCGCATCCATCTGGATGCCTGCGACGCCGACAACGGCCCGCTCCGCGTCATCCCGGGCAGCCACCTCGGCGGGAAGCTCGCCGACGACGAGCTGGCGGAGTTCGCCACGTCCTCTCGCGTCGTGGAGATCCACGTGCCGCAGGGAGCGATCGTGCTCATGCGACCGCTGCTCGTTCACGCCTCCGCTCAGCCCGCCCGCGGCCCCGGCCACCGTCGGGTGCTGCACATCGAGTTCGCGCCACCAGAGGCCATCTCGCCGCTGCAGTGGCACTCGGCGCTGCAGCTACGGCGCGCCGCTTAGCAGCGTCAGAGATCGTGGCGGCCAGAGTGCCCCCTCATCCGCCTTCGGCACCTTCTCCCCCTCACGGTGGAGAAGGGTCTCGATTGGGAGAGTGTCGCGAGACACGCGAGGCGGAGCATTCCACGATTGGGAGAGTGTCGCGAGACAGCGCGATGGCGGAGCA
>JANMSA010000177.1:0-2263 GCA_031388865.1 Acidobacteriota bacterium
CCAACGCTGATGCTGCACGGCCGCTACGATGAGGACTCCCCCCTCAAAACCGACGCCGAGCCGATGTTTCAACTGCTGCCCGGACCGAAGCGGCTGGAGGTATACGAAGGCGGCCACGCTCCGCCGCCAGAGGTCAGGGTCTCCACGATCATGAAGTGGCTGGACGAGACGATGGGACCGGTCGAGCCGTAGGGATCTGCGGATAGCCATTCTGCGCGAGACGGCTCGTCCCTCGGAGGCAGTCTTGATCTCGAGTGCATGAGAGGGACAACAAGATCCGTTGGAGGGAAAAGGATCTCGGAAGAAGGAAAGTCCACGCGGAGAGGTGGAGGACAGGCAATCCTGCCTGTCTGGCCAGGCGTCGAGCCTGGCCCCTCCTGGACGAGGACAGGCAGGATTGCCTGTCCTCCACTGAAACGATGCATCGCGATGGCTCGTTCGGCGCGCAGCTTCGGTTGCGGCTTCGCCACCCTGAGCGTGAGGGCTGGTAACTGCCAGCTACGGCCCACCACCTCCTCACAAGCTCACCCGGTCCGCCAGAGCCCGCAGCATGGCCGCTCCGTCTGCGCCGGACCGTGACCAGGCGCTGCCATGCATGACTGCCAGGAGACGTGGATTCGTCGACGCCAACTTCTCGAGATGAGGTCGCGCGTCCCGCGTCATGCCGTATGCGTCGGGGAGTCCGGTCTGGGCGCTGAAGCCGTGGCGGAAAGCTTCGGATGGCTCGACGAGGTCCGATGACGTGAGGGCCGGACCGGCGGCTCCTCCCTGCGTGAACAAATCGCCGCAGAAGAGCGTGGCGGTGGTCTGCTCGAAGAGATAGCCGGCTTCCCAGCCGTGTGGACGCAGAAGGCATCAAGATGCTCGAGGCGTCGAAGCCGGAACGGCACGCCCGTTATCTCGCATACCTCGGTTACGCCTACGCGGCATCCGGAGACAAGAAGAAGGGGCGCGAGCTCCTGGAGGAGCTGCGGCGGCGGGCGGCGAAGCAGTACGTGTCCGGGTTTTCGCTCGCGCTCGTGCACGCCGGGCTGGGCGAAAACGACGCTGCGATGGAGCAGCTCGAGCACGCCTATGACGAGCATGCGTTCGAGCTCGCGCAGTTGAACATCACCCCGGCGTTCGATCCGCTGCGAGGGGAGCCACGGTTTCAGGCACTGGTGCGAAAGCTCGGATTGACCATGTGAATTTGGCGAAGCGAACCTGGTCTATCAGCGGCGAGATGCTGATGGTCGGGCGAAACGCTGGTCGGCATGCAGCGCACGGTCGAAGGTGGCGACGGCGGAGCATCCGTGACCCATCGCTACCTCGGCAATCAGGTAGTCGGCGAGATCGCCTCGCCCGCTCTCGAAGGAGGCCAGAGCGCGCTGAAACGCATCCGGCGATTCGATGATGATGCCGGCGCTGCGACGGAGCTGGTGCAGGATCGAGATGATCTCGTGCCGCGGAATCTCATAGGCGAATGAAAGAACCCAGACGAGCTCGCACAGGACGATGTGAGCGATGAAGATCTGCTGTCCACCGTCGGCAGCCGCCTCGATGAGTCGTCCCGCTTCGACCGCTTGCCGCGCGTCGTCTTCGACCAGATAACGGACGAGAACATTCGTGTCGGCGGCGATCAACGGCGACTAGCCCCTTTTCGGATGGCCGCATCCATCTCCTGAAGAGTGACCGGCTTCCCGGGCCTGCGCGCGATCCCTCGCAGGGTACGAATGTCGATCGTTTCCGGCTCCACGACGACCGAACCATCGCGAATCTCGAAATTGACGCGGTCGCCAGTCTGGAGCCCCAGGTGTTCGCGAACCTCTTTTGGAAGAGTGATCTGTCCCTTGGAAGTCAGTGTACTTCTCGGCATGTCCTTACCAATGATAGCTTTCCTTACAATATTCCTTACCCCTTCCATCGAGTCCCTTCGCCCCGCCCGCAGGCGTCTTCGGAGTGCGGCGGCTTGCCGCCGCTCGGTGGCGTGGAGGCTTGCCTCCACGCAAGGGGCGGTGGCAATCCACCTGTTCGCGCGATCAAAACAACCGCATCCGCGGCTTCCTCACCAGAAACTCCGCCTGAATCCCCCGCCGCCGCAAATCCGCCGCAAACCGTTTCGTCCCGTGCGTGACGTACACCACCCGCGCGCGGGACATCTCCGCGAAGCGCAGCAGCTCCCCGTAGTCCGCGTGATCCGATAGCGGCACCCCATGATCGGAGCCGTGACGCCCGTGCAACGCCCACCCGGTGAGCGCGACCGTCTCCCGCCGAGGGATGCGCC
>JANMSA010000262.1:0-5519 GCA_031388865.1 Acidobacteriota bacterium
AACGGGTGCAGCGCGTCTGCGCGCGGTTGTCGGTTCTCCGTTGTCGGTTGTCTGCGGGGTTCTGACTGGACGGCGTTCGCGAAGTCCGGGGGGCTGTCATCCTGACCGAGTTACAGCGCAGGCACTGCACGTGAGATGAAATGACAAAGGCTGTCATCCCGAGCGTGAGTGGAGGGACCTGGGGGACGGGTGGCACGAAGCTCATGCCTTGTACCGCCCACCCACCCAGGTCCCTCGACTCACGCTCGGGATGACAGTTCTTGCCGCGTCACTCGCCAGTACAAGCTTGTCATTGGAAGCCGCCCTTCGGCTCCGTTCAGGAGTCGCGCGAAGGTCAGTGCGCGCCGACCGGCATGTCCAGACGGCGGTATCGCGTCGTCCCCGGCAGACAGGTCTTGTGCGTCACGTGATAGACGTACTCGTCGCGGAACTTCTTCACGGACGAGATGACGGGGCCGATGGCAGCATCCCCGAGGGCGCAGAGGGATTTGCCGCCGATGTTGTCCGCCATGTCCAGGAGCAGATCGGCATCCTGCTGCCGCCCTTCTCCCCGCTCGAGCCGGTCGAGGATCGATTCCATCCAGTTCGTTCCCTCGCGGCAGGGCGTGCACTGCCCGCACGACTCGTGGGCGAAGAACTTCGCCAGACGCCATACCGCGTTGACGATGCAGACGCTGTCATCGAGCACGATGATCCCCGCAGAGCCCAGCATCGAGCCGGCCTTCATCACCGCGTCGAAGTTCAGGGGGAGATCGATTTCGTCCGGCAGGAGCATCGGCGCCGAGGCGCCACCGGGGATGACCGCCTTGAGCTGACGATCGCCGGAGATGCCACCGCAGTGGTCGTAGATCAACTCCTTGAGCGTGATTCCCATGGGAAACTCGTAGACACCGGGCTTCTTCACTTTTCCCGAAACGCAGTACAGCTTCGGTCCGGTGTTCTTCGGCGTGCCGAACGACTTGAACCAGTCCGCCCCGTTCTTCACGATCAGCGGCACGCAGGCGAGGGTCTCGACGTTCTGCACGACGGTCGGGCCGCCGAACACGCCCACGACCGCCGGAAATGGCGGTTTGACGCGGGGCTGGCCGCGGTGACCTTCGACGGACTCGATGAGGCCAGTCTCCTCGCCGCAGATGTACGCGCCCGCGCCGCGGTGGACGGTGATGTCGAAGTCGAAACCACTCCCGAAGATGTTCTTTCCGAGAAAACCTTTCGAGCGAGCCTCGGCCAGCGCCTTCTCCAGGACCGTCGACCCGTAGTGAAACTCCCCGCGAATGTAGATGTACGCCATCGGATTCGAGCCGATCGCGTAGGCAGCGATGATCATCCCCTCGAGGAGCAGATGCGGGTCCTTCTCGATGATGACCCGGTCCTTGAACGTGCCCGGCTCCGCCTCGTCCGCGTTGCACAACAGGTACGTGGGCTTTGGCGCATCGCGGGGGACGAACGACCACTTCATCCCCGTCGGAAACCCTGCGCCGCCGCGACCGCGCAGCTCCGAATCCTTGACCAGCTGGATGATCTCTTCCCACTTCATCGCCAGCGCTTTGCGGGCGGACTCGTAGCCGCCGCCTGCGATGTAGGTCTCGATCGCCGCGGAGTTCGGCTTGTGGATGTTGGCTGTCAGTACTTTGATTGGATCCATAAGAAGTCTTCGAGTCTTCGAGTATTCAAGTCTTCGAGTGGAGCTCCTCGACGGCTCGAAGACTCGAAGACTCGGCCTACTTGAGCTTCTCCAAGAGAGCGTCCATGCGCTCCACGTTCATGTTCTCGTGGTAGTCGTCGTTGACCTGTACGACGGGCGCGGTGCCGCACGAGCCGAGACACTCGACCTCGAGCACCGTGTAAAGACCGTCCTTCGTCGTCTCGTGCGGCTGCACTTTCAGGCGGTCGCACAGGTGCTCATAGATGTCGTACGCGTTCGAGACCATGCAGCTCAGGTTCGTGCACACGCGCAGCCGGTACTTGCCGACCGGCTTGAGGTCGTACATGTCGTAGAACGACACCACTCCGAACACGGTGGCCGGCGAGAGATCCAGCAGCTCGCCGACGTAGACGACCGTCTCTGGCGAGATCCATCCCCACAGTTCCTGCGCCAGGTGCAGCGTCGGCAGGAGTGCGGCTTCCCTGGTCGGGTACCGCGTGAGGATGTACTCGAAGCGCTTCTGCGCCTCCTCGGGAAACTGGATGGTTTTCGATGGGTCGGGAAAGCGATCTTTCGCGTAAGGATTGTCAGGATGAAGGTCGGCCATTGTTTACGACTTCCGGAGCACAGCTACTTCCAGTCGAGCACTTTCTTCTTCCAGACGTAGACGAATCCGACGCCGAGGAGAAGCATGAAGACGAGCATCTCGCCGAAGATGAACCAGGCGGCGGGCCCGCGGACGGCGTCGCGGTAGATGACTGCCCAAGGGTAGAGGAACGCCGCCTCGATGTCGAAGAGGATGAACAGCATCGCAATTTGATAGAAGCGGACATTCACCCGCTTGCGGTTGACGTCGAGGAGCGGCACACCACTCTCGTAGGGCGAGAGCTTGGCGGGATTGCGCTGATGTTTGCCCAGCACCCAGCTCAGGCTGAGAAACACCGCGCCCATGGCGGCGGCGACGACGAGCAGGATCAGGATGGGAACGTAGCTGTTGGTCATGAAGCGGGCGAATCCTAGCAAACTTCGCCCCGCCGTGGGTCAGGTCTGCGGTCCGGGTTCTCTGCGCGCACAGCCAGCGGCTGCAGACCTGTCCCTTTTTCCTACGCGACCGAGGTCCGCTGGAGCGCCTTGATGCCGTCGCGCTCTACAATCGTTTCGGTCGCCTTGAACGGCTCGCCGGCCTTACGCGACGTCGTCAGTCAGATACGACATCGCCGCGTCGCGCGAGTCGAAAATCTTGAAAACGGTATCGAGCTTGGTGATCTTCAAGAGAGCCAGGATGCGATGCGATGGCTTGACCAGCGCCATCTTGCGCTGCCGGTCCTCGAACTTCTGAAGGTAGCCGATCAACTCGCCGAGGCCGGTGGAGTCCATGTAGTTGATGGCCTCGAAGTTGATCATCACAGGACCGGTCTCATCGTTCAGCACTTTCTCCAGGTAGCTGGAGAACTCGCGCGCGCTCTCGCCGAGCTTGATCACGCCCTGGATGTCCAGGACCGTAACGTCGTTGACCCGATTCTTGATGATGTTCATAAAACGGGCGAAGTGTATCAGATGGTTCGAGTTCGGTTGGCGGGAGGCGGTTGGCGGGATAGAGGCCGGTCACGGTTCCGGACCCGCGATGACGACCAGTGGGCAGTAGGCAGGGGATCGGCGATCGGAGCGGCAGAGCAGCAACGCTTCGCGTCTGTCGCTCCTGTCTACTGCCTGCTGCCTGCTGCCCACTGAACCCGTGCAGGCACGGCGGGTCGCGGGATTCCCGCACCTGCGTCACACTAAGAAGCATCACGGAGCTGAACATGATGGGAACGATTCCGGAGCGTAACTGCGACATCGTCATGAAGGGCGGGATCACCAGCGGCGTCGTTTACCCGCTGGCGATCACCGAGCTCGCCAGCGAGTTCCGCTTCAAGAACGTCGGCGGAACCTCGGCAGGCGCGATCGCCGCCGCGCTGACTGCGGCCGCCGAATACTCTCGCGTCGAAGGAAAGGGCGCGGGATTCGAGCGGCTTGCGAGACTGCCGGAGTTTCTCGGCGGGCAGACCGCCGGTGAATCGAACCTCCTCAGTCTCTTTCCGCCCACCCGCTCCACGCGCCGCCTTTTCGCGGTTCTCTCATCGCTGCTCGATCCTGGATCCACAGGCGGGAAGCTCATGAACGCGTTCGGGGCGCTTCTGGTCGTCTCACCACTCACCACGATCCTCAGCTTCATCCCTGCCGTGCTCCTGCTGATGCTTTGGAGGCAGCCTGACGCCGGCGGACTCACGCTGCCGGTCATCGGCGCCTTCACGGTGCTCGCGCTCGCGTTGATTCTTCTCGGCGTCGTGTTCATCGTGGCCAGCAACAGCGTGCGCGCGCTGGCCTTCACCCTCCCGCGCAACCGCTTCGGATTCTCGACCGGCCGCGCTCCGAAGGACCGCACTCTTCCGGGAGTCAGCGAGTGGCTGCACTCGGAGATCCAGACGACGGCAGGACGCACGCACACCGATCCGCCACTCACATTCGGCGACCTGTGGCTCGCCGGGATCGCGCGCGAGGACACCAGGAAGCAGCTCGAGCTTTGTGAAAGCGATCCACAAGCGCGCTCGATCAACCTGCAGATGATCACCACGGCACTGACGCACGGCCATCCGTATCGACTGCCGTTCGAGAACCGCCGTTTCGCGTTCCGCCCCAGCGAGCTTCGCGACTACTTCACGGGCGACGTCGTCGACCACATGGTGAACCACTCACGTCCGAACGACGACGTAGCAGCGATGAGCGACCCCGATCTAGTCGCGCTCCCCGAGCCCTGGGATCTCCCCATCGTCGTCGCGGCGCGCATGAGCCTCAGCTTCCCGATCCTTTTCTCCCTGGTGCCGCTCTATGCCGTGGACTACACGCTGAAGGTGAACGCGAATGGCGCGAAGCAGTTCGACCGGTGCTGGTTCATCGACGGGGGGCTGAGCAGCAATTTCCCGATCAACCTCTTCGATTCCCCTTTCCCGCGCTGGCCCACCTTCGGGATCAACCTCGACGCCTTCCATCCCGACCACCCCAGACAGACGAGTGAAAAGGACAACGTATGGATTCCGGAGAGCGCCGGTAAAGGTACCTCCGACCATTGGCTGCGCTTCCCGGACGCTGGCGGTGCGGCGTTTGCCGGCTATGCCGGTGCGATCCTCGACGCGATGCGCAACTGGCGGGACAACACGCAGATGGCGGTACCAGGCTTCCGCGATCGCATCGTGCACGTCAAGCTCTCGCCCGATGAGGGGGGGCTCAATCTACACATGGATCCCAGCCGAGTGGCCGCTCTCTCGGAGCGCGGGACCTGGGCGGGCCGGTGCCTGCGCGACCGCTTCGGTGTTGCCGCCTCAGCGAGCACCGGCCCGAACTGGAACACCCATCGCTGGACTCGCTACCGGACGTCGATGGCACTCCTGCAGAAACTGATGCGCGAAGTTCATCGCGCATTCGACTACCGGGATCCGCACTATCCGGCGTACCGCAACCTCGTCGCTCGGACGGCGAACGAGAACCCGAGGACCGAATACTGGTGGCGCGCCCGCCGTGTCGACCGTCATCAGGCACAGACCGACGCGCTGGTCAAATTCGCGGAAGAGTTCTGCGCAACCCCTCCGGACTTTGACGATGGAGCGCCGCATCCGCGGCCCGAGCTGAGGACTTCCCCGAAGCTCTAGGCCGGCACGGCCAGCGGCGCTGGAGGCGAGGGTCTTCCTAACGACCAAACTTGTTTCTCGAGAGTGACGCGGCAAGAAGTGTCATCCCGAGCGTGTGTCGAGGGACCTGGAGGGGCGGGCGGCGCGTAACACGATCCACATGCGTCGTGCCACCCCTCCACCCGGGTCCCTCGACTCACGCTCGGGAT
>JANMSA010000306.1:0-2002 GCA_031388865.1 Acidobacteriota bacterium
GAGCCTTCATGCGACCGGCGTGCGGTGGCGGTCGATCCAGGCCGCCCAGATGGGGATGAGAATTGCGGAGAGCCCCACGCAGGCGATCGGACGCCAGTCTGGAGGAGGCGTGCTCGTAGCGTTCGCGGCAAAGATGAGCAAGAGGAAAATGACGAGCGCCCACAGGGCGATGGACCCGATGCGGTCGCGCGCGCGGGTGGCGCGGAGGTAGAGGGCCAGCCCCGCGGCGAAGAGAATCAGCTCCACGACGATCGTGCCCGGGACGGAGTTCCACAGCCCGAGACCGACCTTCGGACCGCCCGGGTAAAGCGGCAGATCGGGCCGGTGCGTGACGAAGTCGAGCACCCAGTGACTCACCACGCCGGCGAAAAGAACGATCGCGCCGCGCCCGTAGCGTGTCTTCAGCCAGTAGGCCCCGCTGAACAGGAGGCCCCACACGACGGCCATGAGAAGGCTATGCGTCCACGGGTAGTTGTAGAAATCGAGCTTCGTGAAGGCGGTGGCGCCGGCGTCGAACCGTACGTGCTCGATGTCGAGCAGGAGGAACACGGGCCAGATCAGGTCGAGCAGCATCGGCGCAGCCATCAGCAGGCCGAGAGACGTGCGCGGCGCCAGTGACTTCGAAGCAAAACCGACTGCATTGTGTCCGATGAACATGCGTCAGTTTGCTTTCACAACCTCGAGCATGATTGGTCTGATCCCGTTGATGATGAATTGTATGCCGATCGCGCCGAGCAGGAGCGCCATCACTTTCGCGAACACCGCACGGCCGCGATCGCCGATTACGCGCGACAGCGGCATGGCCGCGATCAGGACCAGGTACGTCACAACGCCCACCGCGAAGATGGCAATGATGACCGCCAGTTTGTGCTCCAGTCGCGGATAGGTGTTCACCAGGACCATCACCGACGTGATGGCGCCTGGACCGGAAAGCATGGGGACGGCCAGCGGAACGACGGCGATCGAGGTCGGCTCGAGCTCCGCCCTCTGCACGTCCTTGTCTTCCATCCGCTTTGTCCCGCCGATGTCGAACGCGCGCCGGTCGTCGTGCACGAGAGTATTGAGAGCATTCGTGAGGAAAATGATTCCGCCCATGATCTGGAACGCCGGGACCGTGATGCCGAAGAGCTTGAAGACATAGGTTCCCGCGAGGAGAAAGAGCGTCAGAACGACCACGCAGCCCATCGCTGCGATCAGCGCCACGCGGGCACGCGTCCGCCACGACGTGCCCAGGGTCAGTGTGACGAACGATGGGATCACCGCCAGCGGATTCACCATCGTAATCAACGCGGTGAAGGAGAGGATGGCGACTTCGGTGAGAGGCATGGGCGGATGGGATTGTAGCGAATGGGGGTCTGCTTCTATGGAGGACAGGCAATCCTGCCTGTCCTGTTCTGGCTCGAAGGGGAGGGCCAGGCTCGACGCCCGTATGCGCTAACTTACTCGTAGAGGCTTCACCACAGAGACGCAGAGGACGCAGAGCTACACAGAGTCGTCTCTGTGAATCTCTGTGTCCTCTGCGTCTCTGTGGTGAGGTTGCTCAGACTTCTACGGCGGTGTCGGAATCCACGTCCACGTACCAGAGCAACCCGCCGCAGGGGCGGCCGGTCATCGCTTCGACCGCGCGGCTGTAGCGTTGCACCTGGTCGCGGTCGTTCTGGAGGCGGGTCTCGTTCGGGCTTCCGCTCTTGTAATCGATCACGAGCTCGGCGCCGTTTTCGCGGACCAGCCGGTCGATGCGCCGTTCCACGATCGCGCCTGTTGCGTCGGGGAAGCGAATCGGCATCTCGCGGGCGATGGTTTCCGCGCGGGCGATGCGCTCGAACGTCGGCGAACGTCGCAGCGCTCCGATCCGTCGCCGGACCAGATCGACGGCCACCTCGGAGGCCGCGTTTTCCGCGGCCAGCCGGCGAAGCAGGCCATCCCAGTCCTCGACTCCGTCCCATCGCTCCAGGAAGCGGTGCAGGAGCGTGCCGGCCAGGCGGTTCTTCGATCCGGCGCG
>JANMSA010000309.1:0-1762 GCA_031388865.1 Acidobacteriota bacterium
CGTGTTTTTTGAACTCCAACAACAAAGCCCCGCGATGAGCGGGGCTTTGTTGTTGAAAAGACTGGTAGGCGCTAACGGACTCGAACCGTTGACCCCCACCGTGTGAAGGTGATGCTCTACCAACTGAGCTAAGCGCCTGAAGAACTTCTGTCAACGAACATCTCCCGAGACCCTATTCCGGCCGGGGCGCTCAAGATAGCTGAGGGCGGGGGGCGCGTCAACCCGGGCGATCTGGCGGTCTTGGGAGCGTGCGAGGAGCAGCTGTGCTGCGGCAGCGCCGAAGAGCGCGAGGGCCAAGTCTTTCTGCGTATCTCACCCGTCGCCCTGCGTCCCGAGAAACGCGACCCCCTCGTCGCCCGCGTACGCGCCGACCACCCACTCCAGCAGCTCGTCAAATCGCGCTGAAGCCGAGGCAGAACGCGACCACGACCGCGAAGTGCCATCGTCGATCGCGAAGGACAATGCGGCGCACGAGAATCTCGCGCGCCAGGATGGCCGGCACGAAACCTTGCGCGAGATGGCCGAGGCGGTCGTAGTGATTGCGCGTGACGCCGAAGGCGTCCCGGAACCGAATCCCAGCGGCACCAGCGCGTACGTGTAGTGACCGCCGGCGACCAGAATCACCGCGTGCACAAAGAGCAGGACGATCAGCAGGGCGTCAGGGGAACACTTCCTGTGCGAGATCTCCAGGGCCCACGTGAACCAGTCGTGAGGCCGGACCATCGACCAGGCGAACACGACCAGCAGCAGCGCGAGGAGGATGGGCGGCGTCGCACGGAGCAAGCTTACCCGCGTGACTCTCCCTCCGTTGCTACTACGACTTTCTTCTTCTTCTTCTTCTTCGAGGCCATGCGGTGTGCTTCCGCCCAACAGGTTGCGGAAGGTCACCGCCGGATGAGCACCGAATCGGAGGAGAGGACATGCACCCCGCGCTTCCTCACACGGACGTCGAGACGCTGTGTTCCCGCCTTCAACGCCTCGGGCGCACGCAGGGCGAGCTCGTAGTGACCGGAGAGCGTCCGCTGCACACGTTCGATGGCGATGCCAGGGAACACATGCGTCTTTGCGTAGAAGCCGCCCGTCTCCTCCGCCGCGATCTTCAGACCCGCCTCGAGGTCGTGTCCATCCGCGAAGGTGGTGTCCAGCGCGATGATGCTCACCTCCGCTGCTGCGAGCGCCGCGCGCGTCTCTTTCCACTGCCATTTCATGCGCACACCGGCGAACGTCAACTCGCCGAGCCCCCACCCGAGGAGAAGCAGCGTCTTGGGGCCAGGGATCGGCTTCAGCGCGTTCGCCAACAGGAGCAGCGCCGTCTCCGAATGCGCGGCGCGGCGCATCGCATCGCGATCGAGTCGCGGCCCCAGCGACGGCGCGGGTACGGCCGGCGGAGGTGGCGGCAGGTCGATCCACAACGAGTTGTCGATCGCTTCGCTGATCGCTTTGTGATCACTCGTGAAGTCGAGCCGGAACTTCAGGTGCGAGTCGAACGAAAACACGGCTGCCCGATCTTCTTCCCCGAACGAGCTCACCAGCTCCCGCGCGTGTGGCAGGAAGTGCATGTGCCCTTCGGTCCGCGCAGAGTCGCGGGTGAAGTCCGTCTGAACGTAGAAGACGAACAGGCGGCCGGGTCTTCGAGTCTTAGAGTCGACGCGTCGTGGTGGGGCGTAAGCGGCGCCCCCCCCCGCGACAACAAGACAACTAGACAAGGGGACCACAAAACCCCTACACAACCCCGCCGCAAACAAAAACCCCATACCACCCC
>JANMSA010000769.1:0-1884 GCA_031388865.1 Acidobacteriota bacterium
TGTACAAGAAGGCCGGGTAATCAGGGACCAGTACGCTGCGCGGCAGTAGGCAGTAGGCAGGATGAATCACACCGGGCCGCGGAGAACGCGGCCCGTAGTTTTTTTGTGCAGGGATGGTCGGCGTCAGCCCAATGGCGATTCACTCGAGCTGCGCGCTGCCCGAAGCCAGAGCGAATGACACGTCATCCTCGCATGGGTCCCGCGCCCCTGCCGGGGCGCAGAAACAAACATCGCATGTTCCGGTGGTACCCGCGCTTCGCGCGACACCACCGGTTGCATGGTTTCCCAATCCTTCGCGCCCCGGCAGGGGCGCAGGATCCCCGACGCGACGGCGTACTGCCTACTGCAGCGCAGCGTACTGCCTGCTGAAGGGCAGGCGCCGAACACATTTCTATTCCCCGCCAACCGTCAACTGCCAACCGCCAGCCGGTGGAAGTTTTCGCCCCCGAATCGGCGTATAACAGAGTCAAACATGTCGAACCCTGAACCGAGCATCCTCCAACTCCCCCTCGTCCCTCTTCGAGACATGGTCGTGTTCCCGTCGATGATGGCGCCGTTCGTCGTCGGCAGGCGTGCTTCGATCATGGCTCTGGAGGCCACCCTCGCGACCAACGAGAAGAGGATCTTCCTGGCCACGCAGAAGGACCCGAAGATCGACGATCCGTCGCTCACCGAGATCTATCAGGTCGGGGTGATCGCCACCGTCGTGCAGAACCTGAAGCTCCCCAACCAGAACGTGAAAGTGATGGTCGAGGGGCTGACGCGAGGCGAGATCGTTTCCACCCACGAATCCAACGGTTTCGTCACCGTCGCGGTGCGCGAGATCGACACCAAGTACCCGCTCACGCCCGAAGTCTCGCAGTACATGCAGAAGCTGATGGAGATCTTCGAGCAGTACGCGAAGATGTCCCACCACCTCGCCTTCGAAGGCGTGATGGCCACGCTGAAGCTGGACGACCCGGACCGCTTCGCAGACACCCTCGCCTCGCACCTGCTCATCACCACCACCGAGAAGCAGCAGCTGCTCGAGACCCCTTCGCCCTATGAGCGCCTGCAGAAGCTGCAGGACTTCATCGAGATCGAGATCGAGAAGATCAACATCGACAAGCGCATCAACTCCAAGGTCAAGAAGCAGATGGAGCGCGCGCAGAAGGAGTACTACCTCAACGAGAAGATCAAGGCCATCCACCACGAGCTGGGACGGAAGGACGATCGTTCCGACGAGATCGAAGAGCTGCGCACGAAGATCGAAGACGCGGGCATGCCCAAGGAGACCAAAGAGAAGGCTCTCCAGGAGCTGAAGCGTCTCGAGTCCATGCCCGGCGTGAGCGCGGAAGCGACCGTTTCGCGCAACTACATCGAGTGGCTCGTGGCTGTGCCCTGGAAGAAATCATCCAAGGAGATCAAGGACATCGAGCTCGCCGAGCAGATCCTCAATGAGGACCATTTCGGCCTCGAGAAGATCAAGGACCGCATCCTGGAGTTCCTCGCGGTGCGCCAGCTCGTGAAGCAGCCCAAGGGCACCATCCTCTGCTTCGTCGGACCTCCCGGCGTCGGCAAGACGTCGCTCGCCAAGTCGATCGCCCGCGCCACCGGACGCAAGTTCGTGCGCCTCTCCCTCGGCGGCGTGCGCGATGAGGCGGAGATCCGCGGACATCGCCGGACGTACATCGGCGCGTTTCCCGGACAGATCATCCAGCGGATGAAGAAGGCCGGCACGGTCAACCCGGTGTTCCTCCTCGACGAAGTCGACAAGATGTCCATGGACTTCCGCGGCGATCCGTCAGCGGCGCTGCTCGAAGTCCTGGACCCGGCCCAGAACTTCATGTTCCAGGATCACTACCTCGACGTCGAGTACGACCTGAGCGAAGTGTTCTTTATCGC
>JANMSA010000368.1:0-1532 GCA_031388865.1 Acidobacteriota bacterium
GCGATCGAGAGAAAGTCGGCCGAGAAGGGTTTTCGAGTCCTGCACACACACGACGTGGCCGCGACTCTGGCAGAGAAGGGGTTTCCACGCGAGCCTCTCAAGATCATCGAGATTTGCAACGCCAGGTACGCCAGCCAGGTACTGAACAAGGATGTCAAGATTTCCCTGATGCTTCCCTGTCCCATCAGCGTCTACGTGCAGGGCGGCAAAACCGAGATCAGTACGCTGCTGCCTTCGTCGATCGCGGACTTCTTTCCTCGCGCCGGGATCGAAGAGCTGGCGGCAGAGGTGGAGAGTGTTGTCCTGGAAATCATCAAAGAGGCGCGCTGATCAGATTCCCCGCATGCAGGCCAGACTTGCGTAACGTATGAGCGTGACGACTTCTCATGTAGCTCTCGTCGCCGCGGTGCTCGCCGGCGTACTGATCGGCGTGGGCGGGTACACCTTTGTGTACGCGAAAGGCTACTCGTACCTCACAAACGACCCGGCGGCATGCGCCAATTGCCACATTATGCGGGATCACTTCAATGCCTGGACCCGCTCAAGTCATCGCGCCGTGGCTGTCTGCAACGATTGTCACACCCCACCAGGCCTGGTCGGCAAGTACACAACCAAAGTCCAGAACGGCTTCTGGCACTCTTTCTATTTCACGACTGGACGCTATCCCGATCCGTTGCGGATGACACCGCGGAATCAGCAGGTCACGGAGATGGCGTGCCGGAAGTGCCATGCGGAGCTGACCGCCTCGATCGATTCCTCCCGGCCGCATGACGCACGGGCCCGGCTCACCTGCACCAAGTGCCACAACGACGTGGGCCATATCGAATAGAGACTCATGACAGAGACACCGAAACGAAGACGATGGCTTCCGAACGCGCTGACGCTCGTGGTCGCCGTTGCCACCTCGGGGCTGATCGCGCTGCTCGTGAATATTTTCCAGCGCCAGCAGGAAGCCCGGAACCCGTTCTACCGGGTCGTCGAACTGAACGACGACATCGACGATCCGCAGATATGGGGCAAGAATTTTCCTCTGCAGTACGACGGCTACCGCCGGACGGTGGATCAGGTGCGCACGCGCTATGGCGGAAGTGAGGCGATGCCGAGGACACCTACCGCCTCAGATCCCCGATCGATCGTCGCCCAGTCGCGCCTGGAAGAAGATCCGCGCTTGAAGACGATGTGGGCCGGGTACGCATTCTCACGTGATTTCAGAGAAGAGCGCGGGCACGCCTACATGCTCGAAGACCAGACGTTCACGGAGCGGCAGGATGTCGCTCAACAGCCGGGGACGTGCATGCACTGTCACGCGTCGGTGTATGTGCCGTATCGAAAGCTGGGAGGGGGAGATCTGATCAAGGGCTTCGAGGCCATGAATCAGATGAAGTATCAGGATGCGCGCAAGCTGGTGGCGCACCCGGTGGCCTGCATCGATTGCCACGAGCCGAACACGATGCAGCTGCGTGTGACGCGCCCCGGGTTTCTGGAAGGCATTCAAAAGATCAAGGCGGCGCAGGGCGTGTCGAACTACGACG
>JANMSA010000399.1:0-5338 GCA_031388865.1 Acidobacteriota bacterium
CCGACATCCTGAGGTTCCCTTCTGGCTTTGCGTTGGGGACGTCGGAGATGACAGCGGGATGTACGAGCCGGTAGACGCGCCGATTTCTGGATCAAAGGGAACAACGAAAGCTTCGACCGCCTCGCGTCCGCGAATCTGCCGGCCGGCCGCCGAGGGAGCGCGCGTGGGGGTGGGGCCCCACGCGCAGGAAAGGAAGACAGACGCCGTCACTTCGTGCGCGAGGAAGTCGAGGCGTGCAAACGGATGACCGGCGTCGATGTCCTGCTCACGCACGAGGCCCCGCGACCCTTTCGCGTGGGCCGGATGGACGCAGGTAAGACCCCCATCAATGAAATCCTCGCCGGAATGCGGCCGCGGCTGCATCTGTTCGGTCATCATCTTCGCTTCACCGAACAAGAGTGCCAAGGGGTGCGGTCGGTGGGCCTGGATCTCGTGTCGCGGTCTTATCTCCTGGTGGATCGAGTTGCCCTCGACTTCGAGTGCCGGGATCTTTGAGCTTCTCGAAACGGCCTCGCCTGCGGGCCTGGAGACCTACGTATTCCGGCCATGCGCGTCGCTTTTCTCGTGCTCGACAGGCCCTCGCGCAGCGTCACGAGGACTGACGTCATTCAGGCCATCCCCGGCTCCCGCGCGCTCGCCGTCGTGGATGGCTCCGCCCGCGGTCGTAGGGTCCGACGGGGCGTTTGAGATACGCACCGGCCCGCTGCCACGGTCGACCGTGTGGCGGGGGCAGAGCCCGCCCCGTGCGGCAAGCGACCTTGCGAATCGAGACGGTGTCGTCCGTAAAATCTGGGTTGGACAGTTACCCGAGCGAGCGGAGCAGGAGGTGCTGGAGCTGGTCTCAGGTCGTATCGCGGTACAATGATTCAAGTGCGGCAGACATCGTTGCTCATCAGTGCTGCCCTGCTTGCATCGGTTGCGGCACAGGATCCGACCGGTGGGAGTCAATTTCGAACCGGGGTGCAACTCGTCTACGTCGATGTCGCGGTGTCCGAGCGCGACGGGCGTCCCCTCGTCGACCTTCGGCTCACCGATTTCGAACTCTTTGAAGATGGAAAGCCCGCCAAAGTGGAGTTTCTGCGGTGGGCGCACGCGAGCACCCTCTCGTCGATTGAAGGACCCGCGCGTCCCTCCGATTTATCGGCCGTCAATCTCAGCAACGCCGAACTTTCCGGTGGCCGGGTCTTGGCTCTCGTGCTTGACGCCAATCAGATCGGCTTCAGGCCGCGGCCTGCCAGCCGGACACGGGAGATCGGCAATCTGATCGTTGACGGCCTGAGCCCTGCTGACTACGCAGCCGTCATTACGCTCGGAGGCCAAACGGCCCAACAGAGCGACTTCACAAGAGACAAGGCGCAGCTCAAAGCGGCCATCAGTCGATTTCGGCCGACGGCCGGAGGCTCCCTCGGCATGAGAACCACGGCCGAACAATTTGAGGAAGTGACGCGCGCCCACGAAGCCGTGGCCTCAGTAGGGAACCTTGTGGACGCCTTGGCATCGGTCCAAGACAGGCGGAAAGGGGTCGTGCTGGTGAGTGAGGGGATTCCTGTCGACGTGATCGAGCCTCAAGCTCGTGAGGGTCCTTACAGTCGGGAACTACGCAGTGCGCTTCTGGCCCTTGTTGAGCAAGCGAAACAAGCAAACGTGTCGGTGTACACCTTTCACCCTGGTGAAATGCGGGCGCCGCCGACATCCGGGCAGCGGAGCCTCGAGTGGTTGAGCGAACAGACGGGCGGCCTCGCCGCGGCCAATACGAACACCGTTAGGCCCGAGGTCGCGACGCTTCTCCAGGATACGGGAACATACTATCTCCTTGGCTACTATTCGGCCGCGCCGTTGGACGGCAAGTTCCACAGGATCGACGTCAAGGTGCGTCGTCCGGGGGTACGTGTTCGGGCACGGCAAGGCTTCGTATCGCAGCGTCCCGCCACGCTAACCAGCCTGGACGCAGCGATCCGAGGGCCGCTGCCGATCACCGATCTCCCATTGCGGGTCGTCGGCGTTCCTGTACCGGTGGCTGGCGAGCCTGGTGCCGGAGTAGCCGTCGGGATCGAGCTTCGCGGTGGGCCCGCGGTGGAAGCCGCAGATCACGAGGTGCTCACGCTCGCCACCAACATGCGCGGCCACGTCAAAGCTGAAGACCGGCTTCGGATCCACACTAACGGCATGTGGGCTGGTGACGCCCGGGATCGGATCAGGTTCGCATCACATCTCCGGTTGCGCCCCGGCCGCTACATGCTCCGGGTGGCAGTGCGCCGGCTGCAGGATGGTGCCATCGGCACCGTCTCCGCACAGATCGAAGTCCCCCGTTTCCATAAGAACCTTGCTGTGAGCGCTCTGGGCGTGTCTGCGCGCGGCGCCCCGGATAACCAACCGCCCTCTGAGAGACGCAGCCTTCTTGCCGGCATTCCAATCGCCACGGACAATCTCTCGCCTGAGGAGCAGGTGGATACGCTTCTGAAGGTTATCGTCAGCCGCAACAAGTCCAATCACCCGGCATCGGTTGACTTTGTCGCCAGCTTGACCGACCGCCAGGGAAACACGCAAGAAATCGACCGCACGAGCCGGTCGGCGGACCAATTTATTGGACCGGCCGGGGGTACATATCGCCTGCCGCTGCCGGCACTGCGCGCAGGCAGCTACCTGCTGTCGATAGTCGCGGCCTTGCCGTCCGGCGCGACCGAGCGCCGGACGGCGGCGCTGGTCGTGAGGTAACTCGTCTCTCGGCGGACGGAGGCATTGTCGGGGCTCACCTGTCGCGCCGCTCTGCGGGAGGGCTACCGCCTCGGGTAGATCGGGTTGATATCCGGGTATAAGTTCCCAGGGGCCGTCTCAGGGTGATATATGAGACAGCTCGCGAGCCGATCCTGGGGCGACGGAGCAGGGACCAGCGTTCCAAGATTGGCCATCAGACTGTCCGGGAAGGGGCAATTGGTGCGACTGAATCCAAAAGGGTTCTCACCGACGTTGCCGCCGCACACGTGAAAAGCGCCCGCCACATGGAACAACTCGTGTCCGAGAATCGCTCGTATTTCATCTGCTCTGAGCAGGCGATTGGCCGTTGGCCCGAATACGTTGACGGCGACTCGTCCCCACCTGACTTCCGCGTCCCCCAGGCTCCCTGTCGCACCGTCGTTCCAGTTGGGTCGGACAATGATCCGACCATCCACCGTAGCGGGGGAATCCGGCCCTATTGTAATCGTCAACGGTCCTGTCCAGTGACACCACAGCGCCGGCAATGACTCCTCATTGACGCGGCGAAGCTCGGCGGAGACGATGTCGAACTGCTCGCGCGGGACGGTGCCTTCGACCAGATAGAGCTCGGTGGGCGGAATGACCCATTTCCGGAGAGCACCAGTGCCGCGGCCCACCCGAGCCAATTGGTGGAAGAACTTTTGAAACGTCTCATCATACGCAGTGCCAAAGGGTGTCGCTCCCCACGTCACCACCGAGAACGGCAGATCCACCGGCCCGATCAGGGACACCTGCCGAGTTTCATGGGGCACGTGCGTCGGACCGCTGATGACCACAGTGTAGTCACCAGCAGCAAGACCGCGAAGCTCGTACGCGCCTGTGCTCGTCACTCGGGCGGAGCCGGTGACAGGACCGCTGAACGAGATCGCCGATCCTCCGACGGCAGACCTCGAAAGCCTGTCGCTGATCGACCCAGTGACAGAGAAGTTCCGGTTCGGCAGCGCGGGTTCGACTGGGGAGCCGCCTCCCGAGCAGCCTGGCACCGTGAGAACGCCGAGACCGAGGTAGGCTGCCACGAGAGCTCGATAGGCTCGTCGGAACGCCCCTGGACAGGCGCCGAGAATCGGTCGAAAGTCACGGTTCAGTTGCGGCGGTACGGCGTAACCCACGTGATAAGCGATTTGCGCGATCTGCTCATCTGAATGAGCGATGTCGCACGTTGCGAGCCGAACGCGGTTGGCGACGCGCCATTGCCCCAACGAACGTCCGGATTCCGCTCGAACGAGACGCCCGAGCGCTGCCCTCCTGGTACCGCGATCCGTCGAGGTGGTGCGTGAGGAATGCACCGCTGACAACGCGTCTGCCACGGCCTGACTGACGGCAGGTAGTGGCCGCACGGCTGCCTCGATCGCATTTACGATTGCGGGGACGTTCCACTTACGGCGGCCTTGTATTGCCCCGCAGGCACGCAAGGCCTCCGCCCTTGTCATGAACGCTCGAACCGATAGGTCGGGCAAAGCCACAGCTTGGAGCAGAAGGTGCAACAGATGCTGACGGTGGTTGGAACACCGCACTGCGCAGCCAGTGGGTATTCCATGGCTCGATCCGTCAGCCGTCAGATGACGGCACTCCGATAGCGCGGAATATAGTTCCAACGCGCCTGGCTTTGCTAGTGTGGCTTTGCGTATGACGCCGAGCAGGTCGTCATCGGTTACGGGATTGGCTCGGATTTCGATCGCCCCATACTTGTGGACGAGCGCCTCGTCGAACAGGTCTGCGTACCCGCTCACGATCACCACCGGCAGGTCCGGCCGGCGGAACTTCAAACTGTCCAATACAAACAGGCCGGGACGATCGGGTAGCCGTAAATCGAGGAGCACGATCGCGTAGGGATTCCGCAGGGCCAAATCCAGCCCCGCGTCCGCAGTCGCTGCACAGTCGACCGAATATCCCGCGAGCTCCAGGAGGCGGATTAGGGGATCGTCTGAAGCGAGATCGTCATCGATCCACAGGATCTTACCGCCGCCTTCGCCGGGGACAAGGGATGGCTTGTATGATATCACGTCTCCACCTACGGTGATATCACCCCTCAGTCCTGCGCGGACGGGCGTGTTCGCCGTCTGAGCGCGGCGGCAGCCGTCCGCGGATGGCTTACACTAGAGGCTTGCCTCAACCACCGTTTCTCGAAGCGCTCGACCGCCGGGTCCTCGTCTGTGACGGGGCGATGGGGACGATGCTGTATGCGAAGGGGATCTTTCTCAATCGATCGTTCGACGAGCTGAACCTGACGCAGGCGGATCTCGTCGCCGAGGTGCACCAGGCGTACGTGCGCGCGGGCGCGGATGTCATCGAGACGAATACCTTCGGCGCCAATCGGATCAAGCTGGCGGTGTTCGGCCTCGGCGACCGGGTCCACGCGATCAACCTCCAGGGCGCGAAGATTGCGCGTCACGCGGCGCGCGACCAGGCCTACGTCGCCGGGGCGATCGGTCCGCTCGGCATCCGGATCGAGCCCTGGGGCAGGACGGGCGCGGACGAAGCGGAGGAGTACTTCCGGGAGCAGGCCCAGGCGCTCGTTGAAGGAGGCGTCGACCTCATTGTGCTCGAGACGTTCCGCGATGTGAACGAGATCGGCGCGGCGATC
>JANMSA010000400.1:0-3237 GCA_031388865.1 Acidobacteriota bacterium
GACTCGGTGAACTCGATGGCCTCGAACCTCACCGCGCAGGTGCGCAACATCGCCGAGGTGACCACCGCCGTGGCGCTGGGAGACCTGTCGAGAAAGATCACAGTCGATGTGCGAGGCGAGATTCTGGAGCTGAAGAACACCTTCAACACGATGGTCGATCAGCTCAACTCGTTCGCATCGGAAGTCACGCGCGTGGCCCGCGAAGTCGGCACGGAAGGGCGCCTCGGCGGGCAGGCGCAGGTCAAGGGCGTGTCGGGCACATGGAAAGACCTCACCGACAACGTCAACATGATGGCCTCCAACCTCACCAACCAGGTGCGCAGCATTGCCCAGGTGACCACAGCCGTCGCGAACGGAGATCTCTCGAAGAAGATCACCGTCGACGTCAAGGGGGAAATCCTCGAGCTGAAGGACACCATCAACACGATGGTCGATCAGCTGAACTCGTTCGCCTCGGAAGTCACGCGCGTGGCGCGCGAGGTCGGCACGGAAGGGAAGCTGGGCGGCCAGGCCATGGTCAAGGGTGTGGCCGGAACGTGGAAGGATCTCACCGACAACGTCAACATGATGGCGGCGAACCTGACTGCGCAGGTGCGCGGCATCGCGCGAGTGGTCACGGCCATCGCCAAGGGCAATCTGAAGCTGAAGCTGGCCGTTGAAGCGCGAGGAGAGATCGCGGAGCTGGGCGACACGATCAACGACATGATCGAGACTCTGGCCACGTTCGCCGATCAGGTCACGACGGTGGCGCGCGAAGTCGGCGTGGAGGGACGCCTGGGCGGCCAGGCCAATGTGCCGGGCGCCACAGGGACGTGGCGTGATCTGACGGACAACGTCAACCAGCTCGCCGCGAATCTCACGACGCAGGTGCGCGCCATCGCGGACGTCGCTACGGCGGTGACCAAGGGCGACCTCACGCGGAACATCACCGTCGAGGCGCAGGGCGAGCTCGCGGCGCTGAAGGGCAACCTCAACGAGATGATCCGCAACCTGCGCGAGACCACCTCGCGCAATGCGGAGCAGGATTGGCTGAAGACCAACCTCGCGAAGTTCACGCGGATGATGCAGGGGCAGAAGAACCTGCAGGCCGTCGCGCAGATGATCCTCAGTGAGCTGGCGCCAGTGGTCGGGGCGGCTCACGGTGTGTTCTACACGATGGACACGAGCGGATCGGAACCGGTGCTGCGACTCACGTCCACGTACGCGTACAAAGAGAGGAAGAACCTGGCCAAGGTGTTCCATATCGGCGAGTCGCTCGTGGGACAGGCGGCTTTCGAGAGGCAGCGCATCCTGGTCACCAACGCCCCCGACGACTACATCCAGATCAACTCGGGGCTCGGCGAGTCCAAGCCGATGAACATCATTGTGCTTCCGATCGTGTTCGAAGGCTCCGTGCTGGCGGTGATGGAGCTGGCGTCGTTCACGCGTTTCACCGAGACCTATCAGTCGCTGCTCGATCAGCTGACGGAGTCGATCGGCGTGGTGCTGAATACGATCCAGGCGAACATGCGCACCGAAGAGCTGCTCGCGCAGTCGCAGTCTCTCGCCGAAGAGCTGCAGACGCAGCAGGAAGAGCTGACCGAGACCAACAAGCGCCTCGAGCAGCAGGCCAAGTCGCTCCAGACCTCGGAGGAGTTGCTCCGGCAGCAGCAGGAAGAGCTGCAGCAGACGAACGAAGAGCTGGAAGAAAAGGCCCGTCTGCTCACGGCGCAGAACGAAGAGGTGGAGCAGAAGAACCGGGAAGTCGAGCAGGCCAAGCGGCAGCTGGAAGAGAAAGCCCGGCAGCTCTCCATCACCTCGAAGTACAAGAGCGAGTTCCTGGCGAACATGTCGCACGAGCTGCGCACGCCGCTCAACTCCCTGCTCATCCTGGCCAAGCTGCTGGGCGATAACCCCGAGAGCAACCTCACCGAGAAGCAGGTCGAGTTCGCACAGACCATCCACTCGTCCGGCCAGGATCTGCTCACACTCATCAACGACATCCTCGACCTGTCGAAGATCGAGAGCGGCATGATGACGGTCGCCTTGAGCGACGTCTCATTCCGCGAGATTGCGGATGTCACCAATCGCACGTTCCGACAGGTCGCAGAAGACAAGTCCGTCGAGTTCGTGATCGAGCACGGCGACAACCTTCCGGCCGCCATTCACACCGATCCCACGAGGCTCCAGCAGGTCATCAAGAACCTGCTCGGCAACGCGTTCAAGTTCACCGAGCGGGGGAGCGTCAAGCTGCGGATGGACCTCGCCGCCAGCGGATGGTCGTCCGGGCACGATGTGCTCGATCGTGCCCCTGGTGTGGTCGCGTTCAGCGTCACCGACACGGGCATTGGCATCGCACCGGAGAAGCAGCGCATCATCTTCGAGGCCTTCCAGCAGGCGGACGCGTCGACCACGCGCAAGTTCGGCGGCACGGGTCTGGGTCTCTCCATCAGCCGCGAGATTGCCCGCCTCCTCGGCGGCGAGATCCGGGTGGAGAGCGAGCAGGGCTCCGGCTCCACGTTCACTCTCTTCCTGCCGCTGTCGTACTCGATGCCGATGGTGCGGCACGATCGGGAGCGCACCACGTCGGAGCAGCCACTGCCGCTGACTTATCCCGAGTTCGAAGGCGAGACCCACTCCGTTACGCGCGAAGCGAGAGTGAGACAGGGCGATGGGATGGTGGTCGTCGAGGAGCAGGTTCCGGACGACCGCGACTCGATCGTGGACGGGGATCGCTCGGTGCTGATCGTCGAAGACGACGTGACCTTCGCGAAGATTCTGTTGGACATGGCCCGTGCCAAAGGATTCAAGGGGGTCGTTGCCACACGGGGCGAATCGGCGCTGCATCTTGCGGTGCGCTATCGCCCGGACGCGATCACTCTGGATATCGAGCTGCCGGACATGGAAGGGTGGACGGTCCTCGATCGCCTCAAGCACGATCGGGTTACCCGGCACATCCCGGTACACATCATCTCGGCGGATGAAGCGACGGCGCGCGGCATGCGTCTCGGTGCCTTCGCACAGATGCAGAAGCCGGTCTCGAAAGACGCTCTGGACGACGCGTTCGCCAAGATCCAGGGATTCCTCGAGCGGCCGAACAGGTCACTGCTCGTGGTCGAGGATAACGAGGGTCAGCGGAAGGCGATCATCGAGCTGATCGGCGAAGGCGATGTCGAAATCACGGCCGTCGGTACGGGGGAGGAGGCGCTGGAGATGCTGCGCACTCGCACCTTCGACTGTATGGTCCTGGACCTCGGC
>JANMSA010000408.1:0-5005 GCA_031388865.1 Acidobacteriota bacterium
GCGGCGCCGACCGGCGGCGAAGGCGACGGCGAACAGGATCGCGCAGAAGAGGGTCAGGATGGGGACGAATCGGGTCGGGTAGGCGAAGAGGTGCTCGCCGAGGACGTCGAAGAAGATCGCCTCACGGCGCGGGGCCGCGCCGAGGGCTTCGTCGCCCAGGGCATACGACGTCGAGAGGGCCTGCTCCCCCTGATGCTGCAGACTGCGCGGGTCAAGCGCGTCGATCGTGTCGTGCTGTGAGTGATACCCGGCGAAGCCGTCGAAGAAGGCGAAGTTGAGTCCCATCACACCGCTCTTGCGGATCGGCGTGAGATCGGTCTTGTTCGGAAGGATCGCGTAGAGCCGCGGCAGCAGCGAGTTGCCGGTCGCGGTCGCGCTCGCGCGGCCGAACTGCTCGACCGCCCAGCCGCTGTCCGGCCCCGTCTCGAACAACACTGCCGGACCGCGGGTGCCGCGCGCCTCGAAGTTCAGGGCGATCTTCACGTCGCGAAACCAGCGATGCTGTTCGACGAACGCGCGGGCGCCGAGCAACCCCATCTCCTCGGCGTCGCTGAAGAGGAGGATCACGTCGTTCTGGAGGCGTCCGCGTGCGGCCAGCGCCCGCACCGTCTCGAGCAGCACCGCGACGCCGTGCGCGTCATCGCTCGCACCCGGCCCGGTCGGAACCGAATCGTAGTGCGCCACGAGGAGGATCGCGCCGGCGGGACGCGTGCCGCGCAGACGTGCGACCACGTTTTCCACGTGCGCGATGACGGGCGTGTCGCGCGGATTGTCGATGGCTACGGAGGTCCGCTGCACCTCATGCTCCACGCCGCTCGCCGCAAGCTGCGCGAGGATGTAGTGGCGCGCCTCGGCGTGGCCGCGGCTGCCGATCGGGCGTGGTGCGGAGGCGATGCGCCGCACGTGCGTCATCGCGCGGGCGGAGGAAAACTCCGCCGCCGGCGCATCGCTGGCGGCCGCTCGCGGCGGTTGCATCTGAAACAGTGTCAACGCGGCGGCGACGGCGATCACCACGATCGTGGCCAGAGTCAGGAGAATCGAGGTTCTTTGGGTCATCAGTCGAACATCCATGAAATCTTGATCTGCAGCGCGTCGTCGGCCGGTTGGCCGAAGAGCATGGGCAGATCGTTGACGGGGCTGAGCGCACCTGTGCGGTTGGCCAGCTCGCCGTTTCGGGTTCCCTTCGTGTAGATCGCGTAGAGCGCCGATCCGGGCATGAATTCCCACCGCCCGATGAGGTTGACGTTCCAGACGCGACTGCTGAACGCGGTCGGCCCCTCGGCCTCGATCGCGTGCGCGGCCAGCTCGCCGTCCGTCCACGGACGAAAATCGCGGTAGCTCCAGTTGGCGACGAAGAGCTGTGTGAACGCCTGCACGGTCAAGCGCGGCGTGAACGCGTACGAGGCGCGGACGCTCTGACTCAGCTCGCTGAGGCGCTGGTGGCCGACGACGGGCGTGCCGTCGCGCTGTGTCTCGAGCCAGCGCAGCGAGCCGGCTCTGCGGCCGAGCCACGTCGACAGTCCGAACTCCATCCGGCTGGAGGGACGGAAGGTCTGGTTCAGCGACAGGCCATAGGCCGGGCCTCCTTCTTCAGACGCGCGGCTCAGATCGGCCGACAGAAAGTACGGCCCGCTGCCGGACGTGGCGAAGCCCGTCGTCACGTACGGGATGGCCGCGCGCTGCAGGTATTTCTTCTCGCTGGACCAGAAGGTGCGCAGCTCGCGATCGTCTTCGGTGGGCAGATCGAGTCCGCCGCCGACATACACCTTCCACGCGTTGGTGAGCTCCGTGGAGAAGCGTCCGTCGACATTGCGGCGGAAGGCATGCCCGGCCTGATCCTCGGCGTAGGTCGCGCTCGAGTAGAAGCCCCAGTTCCGAAACGTCTTCCAGGTCGAGTCCCAGTTGCGGCCGCCTTCGGTGCGGAGCTCGCGGTAGTCGGGACGTCCGAGGTAGCCCGCGTCGCGGATGTCGAAGCGGCGGTCGACGTTGGTCAGCGCTCCGGCCAGATAGCCGTTGTTGCTCCAGCGCTTGATCGCGGCCAGGCGCCCGTACGAGCCTTCCTCCATTCCGGCCGGCTTCCACCCGGCGCGGCTGAAGGCGCCGAGGAAATCGACCTGAAGGGTGCGGTCCTGCGACTTGAACATGCCGTCCACGGCACCGACCATCGCGCGGCGGCCGCTGCCGGTCGCTTCGTCGACCATGCTGGTGAACACACCGATGTGGCTGCCGGAGCTTCCGACCTGCTTGAGGCCGCGCGCGACGCCATAGAAGGTCCGGTTCGCGACCGTGCGCATTAGAGTCTCACCGGTCGCGCTGCCGATCCGCGCCCGCTCCTCGTCCGTGACCGCGGCGAGCACACCGAGGCTCACGCCGTTGTCGAGCTTCGAGGTCAGCTTCGCCGCGCCGAGGATGTCGCTGGCGAGCGGCCGCCCGAGGAGCGTCTCTCCCTCCTGCAGTTGCGGATGACCGAGACCGGCACCGATGCGCCGGCTGTAGAAGAGCTGTGGTCCGGAGACGCGGAAGATGTCCATCCCCTCGAGAAAGAAGGGCCGCTTCTCCGGGAAAAAGGTCTCGATGGTGGAGAGATTGAGCACCGTCTCGTCGGCTTCGGCCTGGCCGTAGTCGGGATTGGCGGTGATGTCGAGCAGCGTCTTCGAGCCGAGGCCCAGGTGCGCGTCGAGACCGATCTTGGTGGTGTTGCCGCGGTCGTCGAAGGACTGGGCGCTGCGCACTTTCTCGACCGTGCTGACGTACGGAATGAGCTCGCGGCGCCGGCGCGGCTCCAGTCCTTCCAGCCCGTGGAGGTCGGGGAAGCGGCTCACGAACGCGCTTTCGCCGCGCGCCACGACGTGCCACCGGCTGACTTCATTCGGAGTCTGATTGCGGCGCGTGAAGTTGATGCCCCACGTCTGCGCGCCGGTCCCGGCCTTGATGCGGAACAGGGAGAGCGGCAGCTTCAACTCGGCCGTCCAGCCGGCGTCGTCCACTGTCACCGCGCTCAGCCACACCGCGTCCCACGACGCATCGGTGGCGGTATCGGAGTGCATCAGGACGTCGCGCTGTACGCCGGCGGCATTGACGCTGAACGTCAGCGCCGTCCGCCGGTCGTACATCGAGTCGACGGCGACGCTGAACCAGTCGCTGAAGCTGTTCTGGTCGCGGCGGTGAACGAGCGCGGTGACCTCGCCGTTAGGCACTCGATGCATGCGCGCGCCGACGTAGAGCGACTGGTCGTCGTACAGAACGCGCACCTCCGTGGCGGCCGCCGGCGGCGCGCCGAAGGTGGGCGACTCCTGCAGGAACGCGGGTGCGGCAGGCGCGCTCTTCCAGGCCACTTCATCGAGGCGGCCGTCGATGGAGACGGGCTCGGGAGAGCGCACGGCCTGCAGCGACTTCGATGGCGCGCCCTCGGCCGCGAGCGATACGGCGAGACAGAGCGCGGAGAGGAACCCGACACGAACGCGCAGCGGGCGAATCAGAGACGAAAACTGCGACATGTTGGACCTCCCGGGCCGGATTCGAGCGCGACAGCGGCGACGTGCTCATCCCGCGTAGTGAGGTCGAGCGCAACTATATCTTTATGGAAATCGATAACTCCAACGAGACCCTGTCCGAGAAACTTCCCCACCGCCTCGCGCCGCGTCCAGTGGCGGAGAAAAAGGTGACTGCGCTCCGGCTCGGCGAGCAGACGGATCCGCTCCGCTTCCTCCGGCCGGAAGTAAGTGACGGCGATGGTTTCCGCATCGGCCACCGGACGGAGGCGTTCGACGTCGATGCCGACGTCGCCGTGACGGCGGATGGCGATCATCATCCGATCGTCGCAATGGGAGATGTTGAACGAGGCGCCGCCGCCGGCGAGCCGCGGCCTGCCGAGCGGTTCGTACTCGAAGCGCAGCACCGTCGGATCGCGGCCGACGTACGCTCCGAGGAGACGCCGGGCCGTGCCCCGCCCGGCGATGAAGCGCCGGCGGTGGATGTCGAAGCGGAAGCGCCCGGCACGGACGTGGTCGTCGTCCGAGAGAAGCGCCGCGAGCGCGGTCACGTCCGGCGACAGATCGCATGTCCAGACATGCACCTCGTCCCGGTCGAGCGGTGGCACGGTGAGCGGCTCGATCATCACGCCGCCTGCGCGGCCGGCGAATCTTCGCAGGTCATATCCGGAAGCTCGAGCTCGATCTGACGGATGCGCGGATACGCGAACGCCACGATCGCGCCGAGCACCGTGGTCACGCCCATGGCCACGACCAGCAACGCCACACCGCGTCCTGCGCCGACGCCCATGACCCGTCCGACTACTCCGTCGCTCAGTCGCCCGCCCTGCATCAGCAAGGGCCCGAACACGTGATCCGACAGCACCCCGGCTACGAAGAACGACAGTGGGCGGACGATGTTGAGAATCATGACCCGCACCGCGCCTACGCGCCCCTGCAGCTCGTTCGGCACCTTCGTCTGCCACAGTGACTGAACGCAGGCGCCGATGATCGGGAAGAGGAAAACGTAGGCGAACGCGCCGAACATCAGCGTGGCCACGGAAGTCTTCCAGCCGACCACGATGGCGATGATGCCCTGCATGGCCGCGACGCCGACGATCGTGGGGATCCGGCGGCGCGGGCCGCCCCACATGCTGATGGCCAGGCTGCCGAGAAGCATCGCCACCGCGGCGATCGAGGAGGTCGCGCCGAGCGTGCGTACGTCGCCGACGCTGAGAACGAGAGGGGTGAAGACCACTTCGATGATGCCCAGGCAGAGATTGGTGAAGGCGAAGAACGCGAGCAGTCCGAGGAAGGAGCTGCGTTCGCGCAGGAACGTCCACCCCTCGCGGGCGTCGTTGACGGCGATGCTCCAGTACTTCCGCGTGCGGCTGCCGACGGCGCGGGCGTCGCGACGCTCGAGCTTCGGCAGGCGGAGCGTGAAGAGCAGCGACGTGCCGATCATGAACGTGACCACGTCGATGAGCAGTACCGCCGGCAGGCCAATGGACGCGACGAGCAGGCCGGCCAGCAGC
>JANMSA010000409.1:0-1558 GCA_031388865.1 Acidobacteriota bacterium
GATCGCCGCGATCGTTTTCGATCGCAGCGTGAAACCTGACCTGAAGACAAGCCCGCTTCTTCGCACCGACGAGACGCTGCTCCGCGATGGCAAGGTTGTCCGCGGTGCGATCCGGTCGATCACCGGCGAGGAGGTCATGACGTCGGCCGGTGATTACGATCGCGACGCCGTCGGAGCGATCTTCTTCTCGGCGATCGACCCCGAGGAGCAGGCGGAGATTCTCGCGGACGTGCTGATTCTGCGCGACGGACAGCGCAAAGAGGGAACGCTCGAGCTCTGCTCAGGAGGGTCGTGCCTTCTCGATCAGACCTCCACGCTTCGCGAAAAGGTCGAATGGATCGGGCTCGCACGCGGCGATGCTTCTCCGCCGCAAAGCGACGCGGACACCGTGCATCTCGTGAATGGCGAAGTCATTCAGCGGAAGCTGATCTCGATCACCGACGACGTCCTGACCACTGCGGCGCGCTACAAACGGGAGGAGGTGGCCTGGATCCACCTGGCGCTCGCGCCGAAGGAGAAGCCGCCGATCACTCGTCTTCCTCCACCTCCCCCACCCGACATAAAGGGCCCACCGCCACCTCCGCCACCAGACTCTCCACCTCCTCGGTCGTCACCACTGCCGCCACCCCGTCCGGGCGGGCTCGGACCGGGCGATCCCTGTCCGGCGGCTAACCCACTGGGCGGCTACGTGGAACTCACCGAGTCGGGTCCGGACGTGGACTCCGGGTGCCTGCACCGGGACGAGAGCCGCATGTGGTTCCGTCTCGTCCCCCCACCGCCGGTTCTGCCATGGCCTTCGCGGTGGGTAACGACTTTCGCCGCGCCAAGTGTTCACTTCCGCGTGACGCTGGGGCCGTGCAGGGGTGTCTTCGAGACCACTGGTACGTGCGTCAATGCTGGCAACACCGCCCGCCACGACCTGAGTCTGAGCGCGGGTTCTGACAACGGGATCATCACATACAGCCCATTGGCCGGAGAACTGTTTGTGAATCTCAGCGGAAAGGCAGTTGAGCAGGAGACGCGATGCTTCGCTTCCTGGCAGGGAGGGTCGGGCTTGGGATTATACGGCCACGCTGTCAACTTCTCGTCTCTGCAAGTCGACCCGCGGAATTGCGCCGATCGGAGTCACCCCTACTCGTTCTGCAGCAACATCACTCCCTGCACGGAAACGCCTGCGGCCGCAGACTGCGTGCGGCAGCCACACAAATACGTCGTGTTCCCCTGGGAAGGTTCAGACCGCATCAACGGTCCTGCTGGCGAACGGATCAACACGGTGGTGCGCTGGAAAGTCTGTTGCGGCTGTGGGGAGCCGCCCGAAGGCGGGATGGATCCGATTGAGCGCGATCCGCCGAAGGACCCCTGCGACCAGATTGCGAACCTCGAGCGAAGACTGGCGAAGCTGCGCGACGCCCGCGCGCAGTTCGCACGCGACCTGATGGCCGCGCAGTTTCGTCAGAAGACCGTGCTGCTCGAGAAGATCCTTTCCGGACAGGGCACGGTTGCGCAGACCCTGCTCGCGCTGATCTCGCTGCTCTCCAACGCAGCCTCCCTCGGTAGT
>JANMSA010000454.1:0-4284 GCA_031388865.1 Acidobacteriota bacterium
GCGGCGCCCTCGATCAGTCCCACCACTGCCGGAGTGGCGCCGAGAGTGGTCGTCAGGAAGACCGGCAGCAGCGGGTAGATCAGCTCGCTCGCCGCATCGTTGAGCAGTGCGGCGAGGCCGAGCAGGATGACCTGGGGCTTCAGCTTCGCTCGTTGCACGGGCGTAAGGATAGCGGGGAAACATTAAACATTAAACGATGAACGATGAACGATGAACGATGAACGACGAAGGACGGGGAGGGCGGCGTTCATCGTTCATCGCTTCCGCGTTCATCGTTGCGCGTTCGCATAGAATGCGCGCCGATTCACGAAGGAGTCTCACAACTATGGCAATCAGGAAAGTGGGCGTGCTGGGCTGCGGTCTGATGGGCTCAGGAATCGCTCAGGTCGCGGCGCAGGCGGGCTATGAAGTGGTCGTGCGCGAGGTGGAGCAGGCGTTTCTCGACAAAGGTCTGGGCGGCATCCGCAAGTCGCTCGCAAAGTTCGTCGAGAAGGGAAAGATGCAGCAGCCCGACATGGATGCGTGTCTGGGCCGCGTGAAGGGCTCGACCGATCTGAATGATCTCGCCGATTGCGACATCATCATCGAGGCGATCATCGAGAATGCGCAGCTGAAGAAGGACACCTACGCGCAGCTCGACAAGATCGTGAAGGCCGACGCCATCTTCGCGTCGAACACGTCGTCGCTGACGATCACGGAGCTCTCCATGGCCACCGCACGACCGAAGCAGTTCGTCGGCCTCCATTTCTTCAACCCGGTGCCGATGATGAAGCTCGTCGAGGTCGTGCGCACGATCCTCACCACCGACGAGACCTTCGACGCCGCCTTCGCGTTCGCGGAGAGTCTCGGCAAGCAGGCCGTCAAGTGCCAGGACAACTCCGGCTTCATCGTCAACCGGCTGCTCGTTCCCTACATCCTCGACGCGATCCGCGCCTACGAAGAAGGCGTCGGCTCGATCGAAGACATCGACAAGGCCATGGTCCTCGGCTGCGGCCATCCGATGGGCCCGTTCACCCTGCTCGACTTCGTCGGCCTGGACACGACGTTCTTCATCACGAAGGTGATGTACGAGGAGTACCAGGAAAAACGGTTCGCGGCCCCGCCGCTGCTGCGCAAGATGGTGCTGGCCGGCCGTCTCGGAAAGAACAAGACCGGCACAGGGTTCTACGATTACTCGGGCGAGAAGCCCGTTCCGTTCGACGCTCGTCGCTGACGCGTCTCGCTCTTCGAACGGTTGTCAGTTGTCGGTTGTCAGTTGTCTGCGAGCTCCTGCGCCGAGCCCCAGGCTTCGCCAGTGCTCCTCAGACGAAGAGGCTCAGACAACCGGCAACCGACAACAGATCTCGAACACGAACAAGCGCCAACCGCCAACAAGGATCAAATGGACAACATCAGAACAGAAACCAGAGACGGCATCCTCACCATCACCATCGATCGTCCCAAGGTGCTCAATGCGCTCAATGCGCAAACGGTCGAGGAGATCGGGCGGGCGTTCGAAGCGGCGCGCGATGACGCTGCGGTGCGCTGCGTGATCGTCACCGGTGGCGGCGAGAAGGCCTTCGTGGCCGGCGCGGACATCAGCGAGCTCGCGCAGATGACGCCGATCACCGGCAAGCAGATCGCGGAGAAGGGACAGCGGGTGTTCCGTGCGATCGAGCGCTTCCCGAAACCGGTCATCGCCGCCATCAACGGCTTCGCCCTTGGCGGCGGCTGTGAGCTCGCCCTGGCCTGCCACATCCGCATCGCGTCAGAAAAGGCGCAGCTCGGGTTGCCCGAGGTGACCCTCGGGATCATCCCGGGATACGGCGGGACGCAGCGGCTGGCGCGGCTTCTGGGCAAGGGAAAGGCTCTCGAGCTGATTCTCACCGGCGACCGCGTAGGCGCTGAGGAAGCAGAGCGCATTGGCCTGGTGAACAAGGTCGTTCCAGCGGATCAGCTCCTGACTGCGGCGGAGGAGATGGGGCGGAAGATCGCCTCCCGCGGGCCGCTTGCGGTGCGTGCCGCCATCGAGTCTGTGATGAGTGGCAGCGACATGCCTTTCGAGGAGGGACAGTTCCTCGAGGCGACGCTCTTCGGTCTCCTTGCGTCGACGGATGACATGAAAGAAGGAATGGCCGCGTTCCTGGAAAAGCGCACCGCGAATTTCCAGAACCGGTAGCGAGTTGATTGCGAGTGGCCCGGACCGGAAACTCATGACCGACAACCTCGAGCACCTGATCTACGACTGGAACGTCGAAGGCCAGCATCCCCCGCGGCCGCCGCGCAGAGTGGAGTTCGACGACGAGACGCTGCGCGACGGTCTGCAGTCGCCGTCCGTCACCGATCCTCACATCGAGGACAAGCTCCGCATCCTTCATTTCATGGACGCGATCGGCATCGACAACGCAGACATCGGGCTGCCCGGCGCGGGCCCCCACGTTCAGAGCACCGTCGAGCGTCTCGCGCGGGAGATCGTCGAACAGAAACTCAACATCTACCCGAGCGCGGCCGGCCGCACGCATGAGAACGACATCAAGCCGATCATCGAGATCTCCCAGCGCGTCGGCATCGCCATCGAGGCGGATCTCTTCATCGGCTCGTCCCCCATCCGCCAGTTCGCGGAAGAGTGGGAACTGCCGTGGATCATCGAGCAGTCGGCCAAAGCGGTGCGGTTCGCGGTGAGCCACGGCATCCCGGTGATGTACGTGACGGAAGACACCACGCGCGCCAAACCGGCGGACATCGAGCAGCTCTACACCGCAGCCATCGAAGCTGGGGCAACGCGGATCTGCATCGCGGATACCGTCGGCCACGCCACGCCCTGGGGGACGCGCAACGTCGTCCGCTTCGTGCGCGCTCTGGTCGATCGCATCAACCCGGCGGTGAAGGTCGACTGGCACGGACACGAAGACCGCCGCCTGGGCATCATCAATTGCATCGCCGCGCTCGAAGCAGGCGCCGACCGCGTCCACGGCTCCGCCGCCGGCATCGGCGAGCGCGTCGGCAACACGCCGATCGACCTGCTGATGGTGAACCTGAAGCTGATGGGCTGGATCGACAACAACCTCACCGCCCTCCCCGAATACGTGAAGTTCGTCTCTCGCGTGACCAACACGCCGCTCGACGATCGCTATCCCGTGTTCGGCCGAGACGCCTTCCGCACGGGCACAGGCGTGCACGCCGCAGCCATCATCAAAGCGAGGAAGAAGGGGAGCGACTGGCTCGCCGATCGCGTGTACTCCGGCGTTCCGGCGGGCATGTTCGGCCTGCAGCAGGTGATCGAAGTGGGGCCCATGTGCGGACTCTCCAACGTGATCCACTGGCTGGACACGAACGGGTACCCACAGGAAGAAACGCTCGCGAAAGAGCTTTTCCAGCTGGCAAAGTCCACGAATCGCATGCTCACGGATGACGAGTTGCATTCCTGTGCCAGACGCTGGCAGGATCAGCAGGCAGTAACGCAGTGATCGTTGACGGTTGTCGGTTGGCGGGGGAGACCGAGGTTTCGTGCTCCCGCCAACCGGCAACCGGCAACCGCCAACCTCAGGCCCGAGTGGCGAAATGGCAGACGCAGTGGACTCAAAATCCACCGTCCTCACGGACATGTCGGTTCGAGTCCGACCTCGGGCACCACAACGTTACAGAATCACAGAATAAAACCGCGAGTAGAAACGTACAATAACGATCATGCGCCGTCTTCTCGCTCTCGTGACGCTCGGCTTCTTCGCCCCGATCCTGCTCAACGCCTCTGAGCCTGTGCTACGCGAGGCGGTAGCTCGGCGCCTTGAAGGCCGCGCGATGATCCTCACACCGGCGCATGCGCTGAGCGACGCCGATCGCGCCGAGCTTGCCGGGAAGGGCATCAACGTGCGGCATGCGCTGACCGGTGGCCGCTACCTCGCGCGCGTGCGGGACACCGCGGACCTCCGCGACGTCCGCGTCACGTCGGTCGAGGCGTGGAATGAGGAGCGCAAGATCGACCGCTCGGCGTACCGCGAGGCTGCATCAGGACGTGCGTTTGCGAATGTGAACGTGATCTTCCACACGGGCGTCGCGTTCGCGGACGCGCTGCAGGCCGTGATCGCTGCCGGCGGCGCAACGAAGCCACTCATCTTCCGTTATCTCCCCGCGCAACGCATCGAGGCGAAGATCGCCCCCTCGGCGCTGATGGCTCTCGCCGCGGACGAACGCGTGTTCGCCGTCGCCGGCCCGCGCAACTTCAAAGTGACCTCTCACAACGCCACCTCCGCCGCGGTTTCTCACGTCACAGAGCTGCGCGAAGCACCGTACGGATTGACCGGACAG
>JANMSA010000468.1:0-2357 GCA_031388865.1 Acidobacteriota bacterium
CGCCCGAACGGCGGACGTCGAGATGATGCGGGTGCTTGCCTCGCTTGGCGCCGATCCCCTGCTGCCCAATGAGGACCAGACGACGCCGCTGATGGCGGCGGCCGGCGCGGGGACCCACTCACCCGGCGAGGACCCGGGCACGGAAGCGGAGGTGCTCGAGGCCGTCAAGCTGGCCCTGTCGCTCGGCAATGACGTCAACGTCGTCGACAAGAACGGCAACACGGCCATGCACGGAGCGGCCTACAAGCAGTTGCCCTCGGTGGTGACGTTTCTGACGGCCCACGGCGCGAAGGTTGACACCTGGAACCGAAAGAACTCGTCCGGATGGACGCCCCTGCGGATCGCGGTCGGCGTGCACCGCGGCATGAACTTTCGATTTTCAGTTCCGACCGCGGATGCCTTGCGCGCGGTCATGGTCGCGGCGGGCGTGTCGACGACCGTCGAGCCGGAGCGGGTCATCAGCGGGGCGACCGTCACAAAGTAGCTCATAACGAACAGCGACGTGGGCAGGCCACGTCCTGCCATCTGGAGGTCCTATGCGCGTGCGTGTGCTTCTGACTGTTTTCGTCCTCCTGTGGTCCTTTGCGTCGCGAGCGGAAGCACAGTTCGACACCGGCCACGTGGCCGGGTTCGTCCGCGATGCCTCGAATGCCCCGATCCCGGGCGCGACGGTAACGGTGCAGAACGAAGGTAACCGTGACCGCCGCGCGGGCGTCACCGACGGCAGCGGCTACTACGCGTTTCCGGACCTTCCGGTCGGCAGCTACAGCGTGACGATCGAGCTCAGCGGCTTCAAGCGGTTCGTGAAGACCGACATCAAGCTGAGCGCCGCGGCCCGGCTGAGCGTGGATGCGAAGCTCGAGGTCGGCAACGTCGCGGAGACGGTTGAAGTGAGGGCCTCGACGAGCACCGTGCAGACGAACACGGCCCAGGTCGCCCGGACCGTCGATTCGCGGCAGATCCAGGAGCTGACGCTCAACGGCCGAAATCCGATCTTCCTGGCGCTCCTGAAGCCCGGCGTCCGCGGCGGGTTGATGGGCGCCTTCGCGCCCGACAGCGTCACGAGCGGCAACTTCAGCATCAACGGCGCGCGCGACGACGAGTACGTCGTGATGGTCGACGGCGCGATCGCGACGCGGACACGGTCGTCCGGGTCGATGCTCGGCGCGCAGGACGTCGAAACGGTGGAGGAGGTGCAGATCCTCACCGCGAACTATCGCGCGGAGTACGGCCGGTCCTCAGCGGGGCAGATCCGATTCGTCACCAAGAGCGGGACGAGCAAGTTTCGCGGCGACATCCTCGAAAACTACCGCAACGCGAAGCTCGACGCGAACAGCTGGACGCGCAACCGGAGCGGCGATCCGAGACTGTCGAAGGGGCCGGACCCGTTCACGTTCCATCAATACGGCTTCCACCTGGGAGGCCCCCTGCTGATTCCCGGACGCTTCAACACCGACCGCAGCAAGCTGTTTTTCTTCTGGGGTGAGGAATGGATCCGCCGGAACGACACGCAGACGAGCACCGGTGCGGTGCCGTCACTCGCCATGCGCCGCGGGGACTTCAGCGAGCTGCTCAACCCGGCGAATCGGTTCTTCGGCCGCGTGCGGACGGTGACCGATCCGCTGACCGGCCAGCCCTTCCCGGGCAATGTGATCCCGGCGGACCGGATCAGTCCGAACGGACAGGCGCTCTTGAACGTCTATCCGCTGCCCACCGCGGGGTTCCAGCAGGGTACGGCCAACTGGATTGGCACGCAGTCGAGCTGGTCGTACATGCGTAAGGACACGCTCAAGATCGACTACGTCATCACGCCGGCGCAGCGCCTGACCGTCCGCGGCACGCACATCCCGTGGACCTTCAACGAGCCGTTCGTCGGCACGTTCGACCGCGCCCAGTGGCTCTGGTCCCGCCCGAACCGCACCGGAGCCGTCAGTCTCAACAGCGTGCTGTCCTCCACCCTGCTCAACGAGTTCACGTTCTCGACCAACTCCGACGGCAAGGGGGACATCCAGATGCTGCCCGAATGCGGCGATCAGTGCGATCGCCGCACCTACGGCCTCAAATATCCCTATCTGTTTCCCGGCACCAAGGAGTACGAGCAGAAGATCCCGACCATCCGGGTCAATGGCCTGTCGACCATGGACGGCGGGCCGTACCCGGGATACTGGTCGGGTTTCGTGTTCGCGTGGGCGAACAATGTCACCAAGGTGATCGGCCGCCACACCGCGAAGGCCGGCGTGTTCATCGAATATTCCGGCCAGGACGACTACATCCAGTTCACCACCGCAAGCCAGGGCACCACGAACAACCAGAACGGCGAGGTGCGGTTTCTCGACACCGGCCATCCCCGCTCCACG
>JANMSA010000523.1:0-5312 GCA_031388865.1 Acidobacteriota bacterium
CGATGCGCACCAGTTCGAGCAGCTGCTGCGCGTGAATGGCGCGTACGCGCCGCGCAAACCAACGCGCCGATTGTGGCAGATCACCCTGGACGGAAGGCGCGTGGGGAAAGAGCCTCCCGACTGACCTTCTGCCCACAGCACCCGATGCCGCGGCCTGCAGATGCCAGAACTCCGACGTATCCCTGGATCGTTGCTCGAGCACTGCTTCGTGCTGTTCGATCGTGGGCGGTCCGAGAACGTGCACCTTCACTCCGGGAAGCACGGTGCCGCCGAGGCTGGATCGCGCGCCGTAGGAGAGATATTCGTGCCGCTTCGACATCGATATGAGGTTCTTCACCGCGGCCGCGTTTTTCAGGTTTGTCTGCCCGAGAAAGGTTAACCGGTCACGCAGCTGTTTCCCGACGCCGAGCTGTCGCAGGGCGGTCTGGTCGCCGGCCGGCCGGGCCTCGGTGGCGTCATCGTCGTAGTCCGGGGCCGGAGAAACCGAACGCTCCTCCGCCACCTCGGCATCCATCTGTTCGGGTCGCAGAGCATTGGCCCGGTTCGTGATCGCTTCCGCGACTTTGTGCATATCGTCGAGCGATCGCACGTGCAGCGCTGAAAGCGCCCGCGCCCCTTTGAGAGCCTTGCCCGGCGCGCGTGCAGCCGTCGGCAGCTTCGGATCCTCGGTCCACGACTGCACGATGAGAGCGTTCCCGGCGATGGCCGCGATGATGTCGCCCGGCCCTTTCCCGTTTTTCGGTGCGAACCCGCTGAGGTGATCCGCATGCCGGTGCGTGACCACGATGGCGTCGAGATTCCCGCCGCTGGTTTTCCTGATCTCCCCGGCGATCTCAGCCAGCGTCGTCTTCTTCCGGTTGCGCGGCCCCGACGTCCAGCCGAAGTCGATCAGCACGTGGCGCTCCGGCTGGACTTTGCTTTTGTAACGAAACGTCAGCAGAAAGCAGTCTCCGAAGCCGACGTTGTACATCCTGACTCGCAACTGGTATGGCTTAGCCATTTACCACTCCTCGCTCGCGCGGCGGCGCTTGGAAGATCCTCGTCGCAGATGCAGTCGCGACACCGACAGCCGTGGTGGAGTATCTGTGCGCAGGTCCCCTGATTTCCAGAGATAGTCGAGGCGCTCCTGCTGGCGGCTGCCGGCCAGCGCGTTGTGAACGTGGTATTTCAGTCGCCCGTACTCATCGAAGATCAGCGCGCCGCCGCCGAGGAGCTTCAACGGCTTGTCGTCCGGCATTCCTTTCGGCTTTCTGATGCCGAGAGCCGCAAGCTCCGAAGCCCGCGGCTCGAGGAGTTGCTCGTATTCACACACCGTTTCGTGAAGGACGAATCCATCGGGGCCGACGCGATCGCAGGGACGGACCGAGCGCACTCGCGTGTAGCCTTCACGATGCAGTCCCAGCACATCCCGGTTCTCGAAGATGAAGTGGAAGACCTCGTCATAGTCGCGGCGCATGGCATCGTAGTGCGTTCGCGAATAGTCGAGGTTCGCCGGTGCCGGTCGCCAGTACCCCTCGGCATCGCTGGAGGCGGGAGTGATCCCGTAGGCCGAAAAGGCCTCGCGCACCGTCTTGCGCAGTTCGTAGCGAGTGTCGTCGATGCGGATTTCCCGGTCCGCTGTCAGCAGCGCAGACAGATAGTCTCCGAACCGAACGTCGACCGGGGGCGAATAGTCGAGCGCGCGGATGGCGCTGGTCAGGAGACAGTCCGCGATGTCGGCCCCTTCTTCGATGGCTCGGGAACGGTCAACCAGCTGCCGGTCGGCGATCAGCGCCAGCAGACGTTTGCTCCACATGTTCACGAACGCGGTGAGCATGGCGGCCACGAGGATCTCGCCGCGACGATGCGGTTCGCTGTACTCCTCCTGATCGAGATAGCCGGGATCAGGTTCGAGTTCGAGCGAGCGGCGCAGCGGCTTGCCGCGCGTGGCCTGCAGCTCGGCTCCCACCTGTTTCGCCAGCCCGAAGATCATGGACTTGCGCAGCGCGGCCGCAGTGAGCAGCTTTGTGTTGAGCTTCTTCCCCCCGCTCGTGGAATCGATCGTCTTCGCGATCACGGCCGGAAGCGCGAAGACCGACAGCAGAGCCACGACGTCCGAGAATCCTTCGTGAAACGCGCCCTGATCGGCGGACGACGCCTCTCGATAGCGCTCACGCAAGCCGTCGATCAGCGCGTGCGTGGTCTCGTGCACGATGACGTCGTGCGACAGGCACGTGAAGACCATCTTCCCGTCTGCGCCCGGGAAGTAGCCGAAAAGCAGCGCGTTCACGCGATCGGAGTAGAAGGCGTTCGCCTCGGAAAATGCGTGCGGCGCAACCTTGAGCTGATGTCCGGGAAACCCCCAGTTCACGCGTCGCCCCAGGGCGAACTCGAAGCGGCTGAGCGTCTTCATCACCAGTGCGTAGACGTTGTGGCGGTGAAACTCCGGGCTGCGTATCAGCGCGTCGCCCAGCCCCTTCTGTTTCTTCGCCAGCCATTGATCGAGGTTGGCGGGGTCGTCGGCAACGTAAAGCGTGTCGGACGTCGCATCGAAATCGATCACCTCGACTCGATACCCGGCCGGTCCGGGATGAAGCCGTTCAGCGGGGATGTTGATCGTCGCCAACAGGATTTCACCGCCGATGCGAACGCTCGGATCCTGGGCAATGATCAGGGCATGCCGCTCGCGCGAAGGTGGAATGGAAGTCACGGTCATGTTCGAAATCCCTCCCGAAACTTATCAATGAACTGTCTGGCCATGAGCGAGAAGGGCCGTTCGGGATCGCAGGTCTTGCGCAACTCGTCCATCTCGTGCGTGATCAGGTCCTCGATGAGCGTGCCAATAGTCTCGGGCATTTCCGGCCGGTCAATGATCGTCATGAGGCTTTCGATCATCCCGGTGCGCCGCTGGAGAAGCCGGAGCAGTTGCAGGCGCTCCTCGACCAGTCCGGAGCGGTTCAGGGCGTAGACCTCGATCGAGGCCTGGGCGCGCATCCTGTCCGCGTCTGCACGTTTCGGACGGACGATCGCCTCCCCGGTGAACTCGAAGTGTTTCTCGGGTTCGTCCGTGCAGGGATTGAGCAGCAGCGGCCGCTCGCCCTTTTCCTCGCCGGGTACCGCGGCGCGCTTGCTCCCCTGCTCCAGCGGAAACCGCTCGCCCTTCCCGCCTGTGCGAACGACGCCGGCGTCGGCGAGCCACTGCCGTCGCTCGCGGTTACAGTCGATGCACGACGGCAGCAGGTTCGTCCAATCCGACGCCAGCCAGTAGTAGCCGCGCACCTCGGTGCCGTCATCCTCGAGAACTCTTCCCTTCGGGCGGAAGTGCTCGACGTCCATTGGCTGCGTGCCGGCGTATCGGGCCTCGCAGTAGGCACACTTGGCGCCGAAGATGCGGGTCAGCGAGTCCTTCACCTCATCGTCCGAGTAGACCTTGAACTTGTAGGTCTTGCCCTCGTTGGCCGGGTCAGCGTAAAAGGCCTCCGCCTTCTTTCGCTCACCCTCCGCCGCTCGTCCAGGATCGACGAGAATCCTGGGAGCCGCGCCGCGCCCGATTCTGATCATGTGCGGTTACGCTCCGCCCAGGCGTCGACGCGAGCCCACAACTCCAGGACGCGTGCCTTCGTGGATTCCTTCATCGATGCTCGCTCAGAAGCGGACAGACGCGGCTCGGCCGCCAGGTAATCGTCGATACATTCGTACACGAGCTGATCGCGGCGCGTGTACCCGAGGACCCCATAACTTCCGAGCCGCGGCCGGAGCTCGGCCTCGCGCTTTTGCTCGTCGGGGGTTCTCACATCTTCCGGTTTTGCCAGAATGGCGTAGTACTCACGGAACTGGATCTCGATTTTCGGATCGAGGGTCGTATTCATGCCGAACAGCGAAGACGTCAGAAGCTGGTCGACGCGCATCCGTTCCGGCGATGGAAGGTTGCTGATTGCTTCGATCTCTCCCTCTTCGTCCCTGCGCATCAGCACGATCTCGCCCGCTTTCGTGCCGCGCAGACAGAGCGGCTCGTGGGTGCTGACGATGAACTGAATGTACGGGAAAGCGGTGCGTAGCTTCTCCACCACCTCCATCTTCCAGCGCGGATGGAGGTGCGCATCAATCTCATCGAGAAGAACGATCCCGGAAACATAGCGCTTGTCGTGCGTCAGGTCGGCGGAGGCCTGCATGATGTCGATGGCCAGTGTGAGAATCGACTGGAAGCCAGAGCTGAGCTGAGAGATCGACACCCGGCCGGTACCGGTGTCGATCACGATGCGGCCATTTTCACTGACGACCAGCGGCCCCTCCGACTCTACCCGCAGCAGGTCCCGCAGCGTCGTCGCTGCGCCGTCGAAGGCCGCGCTGTCTGTATCGTGAAGATCCTTCAGCCACTTCTGAGCAGGGGTGAGCGGCGCGAAGGGATCGAAAAGATTGTCCACCCGCTTGTCGTCGTCGCTCACCTGCGGATGCTTGTGCCGAACCTCGCCGCCGACCACCCGCGTCGCGCCGTATCCTAGAACCAGACCCGGGTAGCCGGTGCCACCGCTGACAAATTGCGGTTTCTGTCCACGAAGCAGACGCAGCTCGATCAGTGGCGGATCCGACGTAGTGTGGACGCGGATGGTGGCACTGGTGGCGTCGTTGTTGATCATGGGGTCGAAATCGAGGTCCAGCCGCTCCAGCTCGGTCTCGCCCAACAGCGCCAGCGCCACGGCTTGCAGGATCGACGATTTTCCCGACGCGTTCTCGCCGAGAAGCATCAGCCACCCCGCGCCGCTCTCCTGAGCCGCAGCTACCGCCAGAGGCGGCAGCGTTCGAATGGCGCGAAAGTTCTCCAGCTCGATCGACTTGATGAAGCCACTGGAACGCACCGACGCATCCGGCTGATGCGATGCCGCCGCTTCGACCGCGGCCCGTGGCGCCGCGGCCTCGACCGTTGCCTTCACCTCCGGCCCGAGCTGACTGGCCGAACGATCCATCCAGCATTTCGTTACGGCGCGCCTCACCGCCATGTACTCGACATCAGACGCAGCTGTAAGCCTCGCCACCACCTTCTCGTCGATGGATGAAAGCGACTGGAGAACGGACAGCGTCACCGCCGCCGCTCCGGCGCGCGCCCGGACGAGCTCGTCCCGGTCCAGTCCCAGCACCTTGATCGTCATCTCCCCTCGCCGCGTGGCCGGGATCACGTGGCCGGAGTCCTCGAAGACGAGGTGATCGGCAGGCTGGTCGCTGCACGGATCGAGCAGCTCCGGCTTCTCGTCCGCCACCGATTTGGCGAGCAGCGCGCGCGGCCCGTCGACCGGAAACTGCGTCTTTTTGTTCACGTTGCAGGTCCGGCAGACGAG
>JANMSA010000786.1:0-10589 GCA_031388865.1 Acidobacteriota bacterium
AGCACACGACATGCCTGTCGCCCCGCCCACCCAGGTCCCTCGACCCGGGCGCTCGGGATGACAGCCGCGCTGACGCGCGGACAACCCTCACCCCCGCGAGCGCATCACCTTGACGACGCCGTACGCGCTGATCACTGTCCACGCGCCCTCCATCAGGATCAACCCGGCCTGGCCGGTCGTGAAGGCGGCGGTGAGCAGCATCGCGCCGCCGGTCAGGTTCAGCAACTGGTACGCGTACGTCTCGGAGTGCATCCGCTCGAGCTGGTGCGCACCGTAGGCGGTCAGGACGAAAAGCGCTCCGAGAATTGAGATTGCCTGCATCAACATTAGAATCCCCGACCTATGACACGCCGATTGTTCCTCAGCGTCGTTCTGTCTCTTCTCTGCACTGCCATGGCCCTGGCCCAGCAACCGGCCATGGCCCAGCAGTCTGTCGTCCCATCCCCCGAGGAGTTCCTCGGTTACCGGATGGGAGAGCGCTTCACGCCGCACCATAAAATTCTCGACTACTTCGGCGAGCTGACGAAGCGCTCGCCGCTGGTGACCATGCGCACCATCGGCACGACGTACGAAGAACGCCCGCTGGTGCTCGCCACCGTCACCTCCACCAGGAATCATGCGGCGCTGGAAGAGGTCCGGCGCAACGTGGCGCTGCTCGCCCGCGGTGAGGGTGACGTTGCAACGATTGCGAAGAACACGCCCGCGATCGTCTGGCTCGCGTTCGGGGTGCACGGCAATGAGTCGTCTTCGGCCGAGGCCTCGATGATGGTGGTGCACGCGCTGCTGGCTCCGGAGAACGCGCGGCTGCTCGACGATCTCGTGATCGTCATCGATCCGCTCCAGAACCCGGATGGGCGCGAACGGTACATCTCCTGGTTCCATCGCACGCGTGGCACGCGGGCCAGTCGCGTGCCCGAGGCGTTCGAGCACCAGGAGCCCTGGCCGGGCGGCCGTTTCAACCATTACATGATCGACATGAATCGCGACTGGGCCTGGCAATCCCAGAAGGAGACGGCCGCGCGGGTGGCCGCCTATCGCGACTGGAACCCGCAGGTTCTCGTCGACTTTCACGAGATGTCGTCTTCCTCCTCGTACTTTTTTCCACCGGACGCCAAGCCCCTCAACGCCAACCTTCCCAAGGCTGTGGAGGATTGGCTGGAGGTCTTCGGCCGGGCGAACGCGGCGGAGTTCTCCCGGCGCGGGTGGCCGTTCTTTGTGGGAGAGCGCTTCGATCTTTTCTATCCCGGCTACGGGGACTCGTGGTCGGCGTTACGCGGGTCGGTGGGGATGACGTACGAGGTCGCTGGCGGCGGCCGGGGCGGCACCACGATCGAGCGTGAAGACGGCTCCGTTCTGACCCTCGCGGATCGTGCGCAAAAACACTACACGACCGGCATGATCACCCTGCGCACCGCGGCACAGCATCGTGCGGAGCTGCTGCGCTACACGTACGACGCCGCGCGCGCCCAGATCGAGGGAGGGAAGAACACCTTCCTGCTCATCCCCGGTTCGCCCAACTTCGACACACTTCTGGCGATGTTGCGGCGGCAGGACGTGCGCGTGGAGACTCTCTCCGCGCCAGCCACTCTGCGCGCGACTCGCGTCGATCGGGACGCCTCGGAATCCCGCTCGTTTCCCGCTGGCACCGCGGTGGTCTCCACGCGCCAGCCGCTGGGCGCTCTTGCGAACACGCTGCTCGAGAAGTCGCCCGCGTTCAGCAAAGGGTTCGTCGAGGAGCAGCGAGCCAGGACCGAGGCGGATGAGCCCGACGACTTCTACGACATCACGACCTGGTCGCTGCCGTTGGCCATGAACGTGGAAGCCTGGGTGACCACTGCGCCGGTTTCCGCGACTGCTGAGGTCACTCGACCTGCACCGCGGTCTTTCCGCAATGCGTCGTACGGCTATCTCGTGGATGGTCTCGACCCGCAGGTCTATCGCTACGCAGGGCTGCTGTTCGAGGGCGATGTCCGCTTCAGCGTCATCGACAGCGAGGTGAATACCGGAGAGCGTGTGTTCTCACGCGGCTCGCTGTTGGTGCTGAAGGGAAACAACGGAAAGGACCTCGACGCTCGCCTGCAGACCATCGCCACCACGTCCGGCGTCGCGATCCTGCCTGTCGAATCGGGCTGGATGGGCGGCATCTCCTTCGGCTCCGAGAAGGTCCGCTACGTCAAGGATCCGAAGATCGGTCTGATCGGAGGCCCCGGTACCGACCCCACCTCCTTTGGCATGCTCTGGCACTCGCTGGACGTCGACACTCCAATTCCGCACACCGTCCTCTCCACGGAGTCGTTGAGGAATGTCGATCTCAGTCGCTATCGGGTGCTGGTGTTTCCCGACGGCAACTACACCGACCGCCTCGGGAAGCGCGGCATCGAGAAAATCAAGCAGTGGGTACAGGAAGGCGGCACGATCGTGGCCGTCAAAGGTGCTAGCGCGTTCTTCCGCGAAAAGGACATCGACCTCTCCAAGCTGAAAGTGTGGGAGGCGCCGAAGAAACCGGAAGAGAAGGATGCGCCAGCGACGTCCGAGCGCTACAACGACTACCGCATCCCCGGCTCGGCGTTCCGCACGACCATGAACGAGCGCTCCTTCCTGACCTTCGGCGTCCCGCGCTCGCCGTCGGTGCTCGTCGAAGGCAGCACGGCCTTCCTGCCGCTGCCGAAGCGCGTCGACAACGTGCTCACTGTCGACGCAAAGGACCCGTTGATCTCCGGCGTTGCCTGGGTGGAGTCGCTCGAGAGAATCAAGGGATCCGTGTACGTCGCCAGCGAGCCCTCCGGCCGCGGACAGATCATCACCTTCGCGGACGATCCTCACTTCCGACTCTTCTGGCGCGGTACTCTGCCGATCTTTCTCAACGCAGTTCTCTACTCGCCGAGCTTCCCAAGATGATCTTCCTGCGACGTCCTGTTGCGTTCCGGCCTGTTGCGTTCTGGCAATGACCACGCGGGCACCCGCTGTCGCCGGCACGTTTTACGAAGGCTCCGCTGACCGTCTGGCGCGGCAGGTCCATGCCTGCTTCGCCGCGAACGCCGAACCACCGCGCAGGCAACACTTCGTTGGCGCGGTCGTGCCGCACGCGGGGCTCATGTACAGCGGCCATGTGGCCGCGGCTTTCTACGCGCTGGCAGAGTTGCCGAAGAGGATGATCATCCTCTGTCCGAATCACACCGGGGCGGGTCATTCCGCCGCGATCAATCGGGAAGGCTTCTGGCGCACGCCTCTGGGCGACGCTGCCATCGACACGCCTCTGGCCGACGCCCTCATGGCCGGCACGTCACTTCTCGCGGACGATGCGCGTGCGCACGCGCGCGAGCATTCCCTGGAAGTGCAGCTCCCCTTTCTGCAGCATCTCTTTCAACGATCGAACGCCGGCTTCACCTTCGTCCCCATCTGCCTCGGCTCCAGTCGCTACGCTGACGCAGAAGAGATCGGTCTCGCCATCGCGAACGTCGTCCGGAAGGAGAGCGAGCCTGTGGCGATCCTGGCCAGCTCGGATCTCAACCACTACGAGAACCAGCGCGAGACCTTGCGAAAGGACCAGCTGGTGATCGATGAGGTGCTGGCTCGCAATCCGCGTGAGCTGTGGCGCGTGGTCGACGAGCTCGACGTGTCCATGTGTGGCTACATCCCCACGACGGCAATGCTCATCGCGGCAAACGCCCTCGGCGCGAAGGACGCGCAGCTGATCAAACATGCAACCTCCGGCGACGTGAATGGCGACTACTCTCACGTCGTGGGGTACGCTTCGCTTCTCATCTCCTGACCCAGGAACCGATGCGCATTGTCTTTGCCACTGCCGAGGTCTCGCCGATCGCCAAGACGGGCGGACTGGGGGACGTGTGCGGCTCGTTGCCGAAGGCCCTGGCGAAACTCGGACACGACGTGACGATCTTCATGCCGTACTACCGGCAGGCGCGGCACTGGTTCGAGAAGAACGGCACGTCCCCGCACCAGGCGCTGCCCACGGCCACGATCTCGTGGGCGAACTGGCTGGCCGAGGCAACGTTTCTGCGAACCACCCTGCCGGGGACGGACATCCCGCTCATTCTCGTCGCCAATGATTACTTCTTCGAACGCGAACAGATTTACGCGCGCGCCGACGGCGGCATGGACGATTTCGTGCTGCGCTACACCTTCTTTTCTCGCGCGGTGATTCGCGGCTGCGAGCTCCTCGACATCGCACCGGATGTGCTTCATTGCCACGACTGGCACACCGCTCTGTTGCCGGTGTACCTCGACTCCGGACTGCGCGGCGAGCCGCACTTCCGCAATACCCGGTCGGTGTACACGATCCACAACCTCCAGTACCAGGGTGCGGCGGGTCAGGACGCGTTTCCGTTGACCGGCCTGCACAGCCGCTACTGGGCGGCGGACGGAGTGGAGCACTTCGGAACGTTCAATCCCATGAAGGGCGGGATCCTCTTCGCCGATCAGGTCACCACCGTCTCCCCAACGTACGCGCGGGAGGTGCGCACCAGCGAACATGGTGCTGGACTGGATGGCGTGCTGCGGACCGTGTCGCACAAGTTCCGCGGGATCCTGAACGGGATCGATACGGAGGAGTGGGACCCGTGGACCGACCCGCTGCTGGAGATGAACTACGACTCGGACACTCTTCGCGACAAGGTGAAGAACAAGCGGGCGCTGGCGAAGGAGGCGGGCTTCAAATTCTCGACGAAGAAGCCGATCATCAGCGTCGTATCGCGACTGGTGGGGCAGAAGGGCTTTCAGCTCCTGATCCCGATCATGGAGCGTTTGCTTCGGGCTGGCGCGCAATTGACGATTCTCGGCAGCGGAGAGCCCGATCTCGAGGAAGCGCTGGCCTGGATGTCCGCCCACTATCCGGAGTCCTGCCGCGCGTGGATCGGCTTCGACAACGCGCTCGCCCACCGTATTTACGCAGGAGCGGACATGCTGCTCATGCCGTCGATGTACGAGCCATGCGGTCTCAACCAGTTGTACGCGCTTCGTTACGGCACGGTCCCGATCGTGCGGTTGACGGGCGGATTAGCGGACACAGTGATCCCTTTCGATGGCACTAACGAGGACGTCGCGAACGGTTTCGGGTTTGTCGCAGCGCACCCAGTCGAGCTTTACCTTGCCACGTGGGTGGCAATGCTCAACTACAAAGACGGAAGCGCGTGGAAGTCGCTGCAACAGAACGGCATGGCCTGCGACTTCTCGTGGGAACGCTCTGCGCGCGAATACGACCGGATCTATCAGCTGGCTGCGAAGTAGGCGGTGCGCCGCCAGCAGTATGCGGTAGGCGGTAGGCAGGAGAAAGACGACCGGCGAAGCGGTGGCCCCTGCCAACTGCCCACTGCCGCAAGACCCGACGGCCACCGGTGGCACCCCGGATGCACTGAAGGACGGCATGATCGAAGTTCTCATTGCAGTGGCCGGAACGCTTCTGTTGATCGCAGCCGGGAACAGGCCGCGGGTTGCGCCGGTCCCGGTTCGTGTGGATCATCGGCGACGTTGAAGTCCATCGCCTACGCTGAGTGCTACGACGCAGTGGTCGCCATCTGGAGTGATGAAGGAGGGAAGACCCTCGACGACATCGCCCTGATGGCAACGATCAACTCCGTCCTGGCGAACCGGTTCTCGCAGTTCTTCTGGACCGGCTTCTACCGTGTCTGTGGTGAGCGTCTCGTGGTGGGACCGTACATCGGCACGGTGGGCTGCCTGCAGATCGAGATCGGCCGCGGAGTCTGTGGAACCGCTGCCGCGCGTCGAGAGACGATTCTCGTTGCCGACGTGACGAAGTTTCCCGGCCACATCGCGTGTGATGCGAGCACAAGGTCCGAGATCGTCGTTCCCGTTTTTGATGGCGAAGGAGCTCTCATCGCCGTGCTCGACATCGACTCCGATCAGTCCGACGCGTTCGACGAAGACGATCGCGCAGGCCTCGAGCGGATCGTGACCTTGTTCGCGCTTCTCTAATCCGTCTCGCGACGAAAGCAACGAGCCCGGCCGGCCGTGACGGCCTAAGACTTGAGCATGGTCAGGATCTCGCGTAACTCCTGCTTGATCCGTCCGAGGTCGGGCGTTGCGCCCACGCTCTGCGGCGGAGCTGCGACGTCCGGTTCCGCCGTCATCTCCTGCTCCAGCTTCTTCTTCGCGCCGGCGATCGTGAAGCCTTCCTTGTAGAGCAGATCCTTGATGCGCAGGATGACGTCGACTTCGGCGTGCGTGTAGAGGCGCTGACCCCCGCCGCTCTTGCCGGGTGCCAGCTGCGGGAACTCCGTTTCCCAGTAACGAAGAACGTACGGCTGCAGATCCGCGAGCTTGCACACCTCGCCAATCTTGTAGAGCTTCTCGTCCATCCAGCCTGAGATTATACGGATCGCTCGACTTCGACATCCGCCTCAGTGACGGAGAAGAGCCTCAGCGCGGCTTCCAACACTTCGGTGGACGAGACGTCGGCCATGCAGCGGTGATGGCCCAGAGGGCATTCGCGCTGGTAGCACGGCTGGCAGGCCAGGCGCTGGCTGATGACATGCGTTGCGCCCGGAATGACTGTGCGCTCCGGGTCGGTCGGACCGAAGATCGAGACCGAGGGGATGGCCAGGGCGGCGGCGACGTGCAGGGGGCCGCTGTCGTTCGTGATCACCGCCGAGCAATGCGACATCGCGGCCGCGAGCTCCAGGACGTCGCCATCGTGTCCGATGATCGGTACGCCGTTGCAGGTCGTCGCGATTCGTTCCGCCTGCGCTCGCTCGCCCGGGCTGGTGAGGAGCACGACGTCGAAGCCCTCCAGCCGGAGTCCTTTGACCACTTCGACGTAATGCTCTTCGCCCCAGTGCTTGGCCAGTCCATACAGCCCTCCCGCATGAATGCCGAACACCGGCCGATCGAGGTGCAGGCCGATCTCGAGCAGGCGCTTGCGTCCGTGCTCACGGACGGCGGCGGGGAGCTTGATGGTGGGGATGTCGTCCACCACTCGCGGCGCGTTCAACGCCGCGAGCAGGGCGTTGTAGTCGTCGAGCTGATGTCCACGCGGTTCCCGCCGCTCGACGGGGTGGTTGAGAAATACGCGACGCATGTCCGTGGGGAAGCCCCAACGTTCGTTGATGCCCGCGGCGAAGGTGATCGCCGCGGAGCGGAACGAGTTGGGAAAGATGATCGCGCGGCGGAAGCGGCGCTCCCGGAGCGCGCGGATCCGAGCCATCGTCGACCGTGTCCAGGGGATCACTTCCTTGAAGACGCCCGTGGCCTCGAGGAGTGGCGCCACGTTTCGCGGCGCAGCCACGGCGATGCCGCCTTCGCTCCGGAAGCGGTGTTGCAGAGCTTTGTACGCGGGAAGGGCCAGCACATTGTCTCCGACCCAGTTGAGACCAACCACCACCGTTTCACACGCCATTACGTCTTTTTCTCTCCCGTCCCTTTCCAGCGGTCATGCATCCACAACCAGAGCTCGGGACGCTCACGGATGCGGCGGCTGAGGACTTCATTGATGTAGGCCGTCAACTCCACCGGATCCATGCCGGCCTCGGTCACGAGCGACTCCTGAAACTCGACCCGAGTCCTGAGGCCGTCGGGAATGCAAAAACCGAACACAATCGTGGAGCCGGCCCGAATCGCCATCTTTGCCGGGGCTGGAGTGGTCCATGCAGGATAGCCGAGGAAGGGCGCCAGGACCCCTTCGCGAGGGAGGACGGCCTGGTCGGGAAGGAGGATGATCACGGCGTTCTCCGCCAGCCCGCGCATGAGGACGCGCGCGGCTTTGCGGCGGTCGACGATCTTTGCGCCGGTCTTTGCACGGATCTCCTGCAGCTCGCGCTCGAGCAGCTCGTTGTCGAGCGGCCTCGCGACGGTGCGCACGTCGCGTACATGCGCCATGATCGCCAGGCCGCCCACTTCCCACGCTCCCCAATGCGCGCTGAGGATCAGCGTTCCTTTTCCGCGCGCGATCCCTTCTTCGACCAGGTGCGCGTTGATCATGGGACAGCGCGCCGCCACTTCCTTCAGCGAAAGGTTCTGCGTCTTTACGGCGACGAGCGCCTGGCGGCCGAAGTGCCGCCAGCAGGCGTCAGCGATGCGGCGCAGCTCGCGCGCGGGATGGTCCGGGAAGACGCGGCGGAGATTGCGAATCGCCAGCCGGTCGCGGCCGCGAAGAACGTTGCGGGCCACAGCGCCGAGGTGCGCGCCCCACCGCTGGACCGCGTCGTCACGCATGGTCGCGACCCGCTTTGCCACGAACCGGTACGCGAGGTACTCGACTCGTTGCAGCAAAGGATGTTTGCGCCGGCGCTTCTGGACTCGCTCGTCGGAGGGGAGAGACTGAGGGGCAGCGACGCGGTAGAGCTCCTCCAGCAGGTTCTCATCGATGTCGAACTCGGCGTCGATCGCGATCACCTCAGGGTCGTCGATCTTCACCATGTCCTTCGCAGTGGTGACCAGCGCTGCGTTGGCGAATGCACGTGCGGAGCGTTTGAGCTCGGCGAGATCGTCCGGGGAGTAGCGATGGTGATCGGGGAAGCTTCTGGTGGCGGCGAGGTCGAGACCCTCTGTCCGCAGTGAGGCGAAGAACTGATCGTTGTCGGCGAGCCCTGCAAACGCGAGCACGGGCTTGCCACGGAGATGGCCGGGGACGATGATGCGCACCCGCCGGGGAATCACCGCGTCTGCATCGCGGAGGGCGGAGCGTCCCTCGCGATGGAACCGGGCCGGCGCATCAATCACCAGGTCGAAGTCGCGGTGGAGCTGAAGATGCTGAAAGCCGTCATCCAGTACAAATACATCACAATCGAAATCACGCGCATTCTCGTATCGGTTAGCGCCTACTAACACGTCTGCATTTGTAGCAACTTTAATCAGTACTGGTTCGTCGCCATGTTGAGCGGCATCGCGGGTCAGCACAGGCCCGCCGTGAGAGCCGGAGCGGCCGTACCCCCGAGTGAGCACAGCCACCCTCAGGCCGCGCGCTGTCAGGAAGCGGGTCACCGCGATTACGGCCGGCGTCTTCCCCGCGCCGCCCACAGAGAGGTTGCCGATGGAGATTACCGGTCTGTGCAGTCTTTTTCCGCGGAACGCTCCGACGCGATAGAGCGTCCGGCGCAGCCGGTTCAGCAGTTGCCAGAGAAATTCGGCGAGTCTCACGCGAGCAACTCGACAATCCGTCGTGCGGTGCGCGCTGATGCCCCACGGTTCTGCAGCACCGCGGCCCGTCCGCGCTCGCCCCAGGCGCGCTGCAGTTCCGGCTGCTCGAGCATTCGCGCCATGAACTCGATGGCCACAGAAGCCGTGGCCACCTCGGCAGCCGCCTCGTCGCGCAGGAAGACCTGCGCGATCTCGCGGAAGTTCGACATCGAGGGGCCGAACGAGACCGGCACGCCTGCGGCCGCAGCCTCGATCGGGTTGTGTCCGCCGGTGGGAACGAGAGAGCCACCGATGAACGCGGCGCTCGCGTAGCGGTAAATCTTTGCGAGCTCGCCGAATGAGTCGAGCAGGAGCACGTCCGCGGGGACGCCCGGGATCGCGCTCGAGATCTCGCTGCGACGCACGAAACGCAGCGACGATGTCCCCAGGAGTGCCGCGACCACTTCAAACCGCTCGGGCTTGCGGGGAGCGATCACCACCAGCACTCGATGCCTCTCGATCAGGCGCTCGATCTCGGGCAGCAGGATCTCGTCCTCCCCCTCCATGGTCGAGCCGAACACGACCACCTTGCGATCGCCGGTGAGCGACTCCAGTTGCGCCGCGACCTCCAGCGGGGTCTCGTCAGGCTCGTAGTCGAACTTCACGTTCCCGCTGACTTCGACGATGCCCGCCGGCGCACCCATCGATACAAAACGGTCGCGGTCGGTCGCTTCGCGCGCGAGGATGCGGTCGTACTTCCGCAATACGTGTCCCACGATCCAGCGGACCGCCCGGTACCGGGGAAAGGAGCGGTCGGAGATCCGACCGTTCGCGAGGATCAGTCCCATGCCGCGCTCCCGTGCGATGCGAGTGACGTTCGGCCAGATCTCAGTCTCCATCGTGGCGAAAACGCGTGGCCGGTGATGCTGAAGGAACCGACGCACCGAGAATGCGAAATCGAACGGAAAGTACGTCACCGTCGCATCCGGATACAGCCGCCGGGCCTGCGCCTGCCCTGTGACGGTCGTCGTGGTGAATACGATGGACGTGCCGGGACGCTGACGCAGAATCTCGTCGACGACCGGCCGCGTCGCCAGGGTCTCCCCGACGGACACGGCGTGAATCCACAGGTCGTGAGACTCAGCGCGGTGGCGGAACCAGCCAGCGCGCGCGGGAAAGTTCACGACGTACTTGCCGCGCAATACGCCGGCAAGCACGAACCAGGGAGAAGCAACGAGGAGCACGAGGTACAAAAGGACCTCGTACAGGACGTACATGGGCGCGAATGATACCGGTTGGCGGTTGGCGGGGGTGGGTGGGGTGCCTGCGTGTTGGTTGCCGGTGCCAGTTGTCAGTTGTCTGCGATTCATGGCCCGAACAGCCAGTCTTCCAGAAATGCCCCCAAGCATCCTGCAGGGCGAGGTCTCACAGATAACCGACAACTGACAACCGATAACGTCCAGCAACGAGCAACCAGCAACCAGCAACCGGGTTAACGG